>JASJEC010000108.1 GCA_030064845.1 Kiloniellales bacterium | reverse complement strand
CTAATTTCTTGCGCCGGCCGCGCAGGTCTAGGGCCTGTTGACACTCACGCCCCGTCCCGAAGGGATCCGGCGAAATCGGCCCGCTGCCGCGTTGCTCCCGGAAACTGAGACTGGGGTCGAATATGCTCGGCATGTCCTTCCTCCTCGCGCCTAACAGCAGGCCGATTTCACTCGGACCAGGAGCGCGCCCTGAATGTCAACAGGCCCTAGCCCCGCATCAAGGCTCTGGCCTGGTCGGCATCGGCCAGCGCCCGCCCCATCGCCCGGGCCGACTCGGCAACGCCGGCGATA
The DNA here is from genome assembly GCA_030064845.1 of Kiloniellales bacterium. Lineage (NCBI taxonomy): Bacteria > Pseudomonadati > Pseudomonadota > Alphaproteobacteria > Rhodospirillales > Kiloniellales bacterium. The sequence continues at coordinate 10,232 of JASJEC010000108.1, read as the reverse complement.
AGGGAGGCGTTGTCCGGGGCCAGACGTCCGTCGGGCAAATATAGATTGTTCTCGAAACCGACCCGGGCATGGCCGCCGAGCGCGGCCGCCGCCGTCGCGCAGGCCGCCTCGCGGCGGCCGAAGGCGCAGAGGGACCAGAGGTGGCCCGCCGTATTGGCCGCCAGGAAGGGCAGCAGGTCGGCCGGCATGGACTCCTGGTTCTTGGTGTAGCGGCCCAGGACGAAGAGGACGCAGTGCCGCTCGCCCGGAATCACCCCGCGCCCGACCAGATCGTCGAAGCGCCGGACGTCCTCGTCCGAGAAGAGGATGTACTGCGGCAGGATGTCCGCGGCGGAGAGCCAGGCCAGGAAGTCGGCCGCCGCCCCTTCCGCCGCCGCGTCGGGCACGATCTCCCGCACCGAGAGGCTGACCGCCTCGGGCCTGAGTTCCCGCACCATGGCCATCTGCTGTTCCGGGCTGTAGAGCCCGACAGCCTCGCTGGTCACCTGGACGATCAGGCGCCGGCCGACGGCGGCGTGCAGCGCCGTGATCGCTGCGCGATAGGCCTCGACGTCGAGGGTGTGGCGTCCATCACGGTCGCGGACGTGGAGATGGATCATGGCCGCCCCGGCCTCGAGGCAGGCCGCGCCGGTCGCGGCGATTTCCTCCGGCGTGATCGGCAGCGCGGGATGGTCGGCGGCCGTCTTGCGCGCGCCGTTCGGCGCGACGGCGAGGATCAAGGGCGCCCAGTCGGTACCCTGAGCGCTCATCCACGCCCCTCTGCCGCGACCTCCGCGAAGGCGGCCTCGATACTGTCGGAGAGCTTGTCGACCAGTTCGTCGACGTGGTCCTGCCCGATGATGAAGGGCGGCGCGAGCAGCACGTGGGCGCCCAGCCGCCCGTCGATCGTCCCGCCACCCGGATAGCAGATGAGGCCGCGTTTCATGGCATTGCGTTTGATCCGCCCCGGCAGGCCGGCGGCCGGGTCCGGCGGCGCCTTGCTGGCCCGGTCCTCGACCAGCTCGAGGCCGAGGAACAGGCCCCGCCCGCGGATGTCGCCGATCCGGTGGTGGTTGCCGAAGCGCGCTTCCAGGGCCTGGCGCAGCGCCTCGCCCTGGCGCCGCACGTTGGTCATCAGGTCCTCGTGATCGATCGTCCGTTGAACCGCCAGGGCCGCGGCGCAGGCGGTGGGATGGCCGATGTAGGTGAAGCCGTGCTGGAATGCGCCGCTGCCCTCGGTGATGGCCTTGTAGATCTTCTGGCCGACCAGAACAGCGCCGATCGGCTGGTAGCCGGCGCCCAGGCCCTTCGCGCAGGTCAGCAGGTCCGGCGCGATCCCGTCCTGCTCGCAGGCGAAGCGCGTGCCCGTGCGCCCCATGCCGCACATCACCTCGTCGAGGATGAGCAGCACGCCATAGCGGTCGCAGATCTCGCGGATGCGCTGGAAGTAGCCCGGAACGGGAGGCACCGCCCCGGCCGTGGCACCGACCACGGGCTCGGCGAGGAAGCCCGCCACGGTCTCGGGCCCGAGCCGCAGGATCTCGGCCTCCAGTTCGTCGGCAACGCGCCGTCCGTAGGCCTCCTCGCTTTCGTCGTCGCGCCGGTGCCGGTAGGCGTAGCAGGGGGCGATGTGGCTGCTTGCCATGAGCAGGGGCTCGTAGGGCTCGCGCCGCCACATGTTGCCGCCAACCGCCAGGGCCCCGAGCGTGTTGCCGTGGTAGCTCTGCAGCCTGGCGATGAAGCGGTGACGCTCCGGCTGGCCGATCTCGACGAAGTACTGCCGGGCCAGCTTGAGCGCGGTCTCGTTGGCTTCCGATCCGCCGGAGACGTAGTAGACGCTGGCCAGTCCTTCGGGCGCCCGTTCGATCAGATAGGTCGCCAGTTCCTCTGAGGCCTGGTTGGTGAAGAAGGCGGTATGGGCGAAGGGGATCTGGTCGACCTGGCGCTTGATCGCCGCGATCACCGCCGGATGGTTGTGGCCGAGGCAGGAAACGGCGGCGCCGCCCGAGGCGTCGAGATAGCGCCGGCCCTGGCTGTCCACGATGTAGGGCCCCTCGCCCTTGACGGCCACGGGGTAGTCGCTTGTCGGCTGCCGGTGGAAGACGTAACTCATTGCGCTGTCGTGATCCTCTGTGGCGGCCGGCGAAGGCGGCCGCGGCGCTCAGTTACACTCGATTTACCGAAGCGGCGCAAGACCGGGCGGCCGAGGACTGGTTTTGCGCCCGAGGCGCCGCGATTGTGCGGGGCGGCAGCGGTTTGTAGGATGGCCAAGCCACGCGGCCAGCAAGGGGACCCAGCGCGCTCATGAACCTGAGAGAACACATCCGCACGATCCCGGATTTTCCCAAGCCGGGCATCCTGTTCTACGACATTTCCACCCTGCTGATGCATCCGCAGGGCTGGCACGCGACCGTGAACCAACTGGCCGATGTGGTGATCCCGCACAAGCCTGATCTCCTAGCCGGCATCGAGTCACGCGGCTTCCTGGTGGCCGCTCCGCTGGCCTACCAGCTCGGGCTGGGCTTCGCCATGGTCCGGAAAGCGGGCAAGCTGCCCGGCGCCACGGTCCCCTTCACCTACGACCTGGAGTACGGCAGCGATACGATCGAGATCCAGGCCGATGCCGTGGAACCCGGCCAGCGCGTGGTGCTGCTCGACGACCTGCTGGCGACCGGCGGGACGATGAACGCCGCCGCCCAGCTGTTCCGCAAGTGCGGCGCCGACGTGCCGGCCGCCGCCTGCATTATCGAGCTGACTTTCCTGAAGGGCCGGGAGAAGCTCGACGTCCCGATCACCACGCTGGTGGCTTTCGACGAATAGGCGGGGCGACGAATAGGCGGGGCGACGAATAGGCGGGGCGACGAATAGGCGGGGCGACGAGTAGTCGGGTGACGCGTTCTACCCGTCGATCGCCTCGACCCGCACCCTGGCCTTGCCGGCCTCGAGAAAGCCCAGCTGGTCGGCCGCCCGCTTGGACAGGTCGATGATCCGGCCGGGCACGAACGGCCCCCGGTCGTTGATGCGCACAATCAAGGCGCGGTCGTTGGCAAGGTTGGTCACCCGAACCTTGGTCCCAAACGGCAGGGTCTTGTGGGCCGCGGTCAGGCCATGCATGTCGTAGCGCTCGCCGTTTGCCGTCGTCTTGCCGTGAAAGCCAGGACCGTACCAGGAGGCCATGCCGACCTGGTCGTAGCCGGGTTGTGCCCGGGGCTGGTAGCGGACACCCTTGATCGTATAGGGCCGTCCGACCCAGGCGGCGGAGCGTTCGTCGAGCGGTTCCGGCACGTTGGCACAGGCTCCGGCTAGGCCGGAAGAGACCAGGGCGGCGAGACCCGCCAGTACGTGACGCCTGCTCTTCATGCACCTCTCCCCGACGCGTGAGCGCCGAGGATAGGCGCGCCGCGCTTAGCGCCCGGTTAAACCGTCGGCGGTCTCGGCCGTGAAGGCCTCGGCCAGCTCGAGCAGCGCCCGATCGCTTCCGGGAGCTCCGACCAGGGAGAAGCCGAGCGGACAGCCGTCGACCCGCGCCAGCGGCAGGGTCACCTCCGGCAGGTAGGCCAGGCCGGCGACGCAGGTCAGCTTGTGGGTCCGCGTCCGATGGGCGTCCCAGGCCTCGGCGGTCGGCGGCACATCCGGGGGAGCGGCGTGGGCCGCGGTCGGCTTGCACAGGACCGCGCCCTTCATCAAGGCGGCCATGCGCTCGGCGAAGATCGCCCGCTCGGCCGAGGCGGCCTCCGCCGTCTCGTCCGCGATCAGGCGGGCCTGCTCGAAGCGGGACCCGACGTCGGGTCCGAAATGGGGCGAGGTTTCGAGGATCCAGGACTTGTGGGACTGCAGGGCCTCGTAGCTCAGCAGCGTCCGGAACTGGGCGATCCAGTGATCGAAGCCCTGGGGGTCGCCGACACGGACCTCCTCGACCGCGCCGAAGCGCGCCTTGAGGCGCTCGACGTGGGGCGCCAAGGCCGCCCTAGAATCCGGTTCGGCGATCTCGAAGGAGTCCTCGGCGACGATCAGGCGGGTGGCCGGCTCGGCGGTGTCCTGGCCGGTCAAGAGCGGTTCGCCGGCACGGCGCAGCAGGCCGGCGTCGCGGGCGAACCAGCCGACCGTATCGAGGCTGGGCGCCAGCGGCATGATTCCGTCGAGGGGAACGCGCCCGTGGCTGGTCCTGATGCCGTAGAGTCCGCAGAAGCTGGCGGGAATCCGGACCGACCCGCCGGTGTCGCTGCCGAAGGCCAGGTCGACCAGGCCGCCCGCCACGGCGGCCGCGGAACCGCTGGACGAGCCGCCGGGGATGCGTCCCGGGGCGTTCACGTTGGTCGGGGTGCCGTAGTGATGGTTCTGGCCGTTCAGGCTGAACGCGAGTTCGTCGGTGATCGTCTTGGCGACCAGTCGCGCCCCGGCGTCGAGCCAGGCTTGAACCGACGGCGCCGTGGACTCGGCCGGCGGGTGCGTGCGCGCCCAGTCCGGGTTGCCGCAGCCGGTCACGTGGCCCGCAATATCGTAGATATCCTTGGCCGCGAAGGTCAGGCCGCTGAGCGGCCCGCCGTCGGCGCCGGCGATGTCCACCTCGGTGCCCGGAACGAAAGCCCCCAAGCCGTCGCGCATCGCGCGCCCCCTGTTCCCGTGATCGTCGTTCTACCGGGAAGTGTGGGCGTTCGCGGGGGATCTGGCAACAGGCGGCGGGTGGCGCGGCTGCAGGGCGACTCGGGTCCCGCCCGGCCGCCTAGATGGCGGTTTCTTCGATCTCGGAGTCCGGCTGCGGTGCCTCGTCCCGCTCGGGCCGCGGCCGGCGACGAATGATGATGTCCCCGTCTTCCGTGATCTCCGGCAGCTCGTACTGGGGAATCGCCTCGATCATGGTTTCCAGGGCCCTGAGCATACGCTGCATGCCTTCCCGCGCGAGTTCGCTCGGCGATTCCTCGTCGTTCGGATCGGTCGCGACCGCGGTCGGGGCGTTGAGCGTTAGGCCCGCGAGCAGCGCGATGAGGGAGATTCGATGGCGCATGTCACATTCCTGATTAACAGGTTACCACGAACTTAAGTCTCAATCATGACCAGAATTGGGCGAAGCGGCCGGCGCCGCCCCCGGTCGGGCGCGCCACCCCTCGAAGGCGAAAAGCAGGGTAACGGCCGCCGCAAGAGCCATGACCAGAAGCAGGCCGTGGGGCTGCCAGAGATCCATCGCCCAGCCGCCGAGGATCGGTCCGGACACGTTGCCGGCCTCGAAACAGACGATGAAGAGCGCGTTGGCCGCCGCTAGGTCGGCGGGCGCGAACCGCTGCCCGAGGATCCCCAGGCCCAGGGTATAGAAGCCGGTAACCATGCCGCCCCAGACGACCAGGAGGGCCCAGCGCCAGGGCTCTTCGGCGAGCAGGAACGGCAGCAGGGCGGCGCAGCCGATGCTGCCGATCAGAGAGAGCGCGAGGAGCCAGCCACGGCCGGCCCGGTCGGCCAGGTAGCCGAGCGGCACCTGAAGCAGAAGGGCTCCGGCCATGAACAGGGACAGCATGGTCACGGCCTGGACCTGGTCGAGGCCCGCGCGCAGGCCGTAGACCGGCAGGAGGACGTAGAGCCCCGCCTCGACGAAGCCCGCGACCAGGGCGGCGGCCGCGACGACCGGGGCGAAGCGCGCCGCCTGCCACAGGCCCAGGCGCGGCCGGGCCGGGATCTCGGGCAGAAGACGCCGGCAGAGGGAGATCGGCAGGATCGAAATCAGCAGGGTGCTACCGCTCAGCACGAAGGGAAGCCAGCCTTCCACGCCGATCACCTCGAGGAGCAGGGGACCGACGGCGAGGCCGCCGTAGAAAGTGGTGGTGTAGAACGCGACCACCCGGCCCCGGGTCCGCTCCTCGGTGATCACGTTGACCCAGGTCTCCGCGACGAGCCAGGGCAGCGCCATTCCCAGGCCGAGCAGGAACCGCAGAGCCAGCCAGACCAAGGGGTCGGGCACCAGCGGGAAGAGCGGGATCGCAGTAAGCGCCAGCGCGAACCCGCCGAACAGCGCGGTCTGGGATCCCAGGGCGCCGATGATCCGCGTCAGGAAGGCGCCAAAGATCAGGATCGCGAGCGGCTGCATGGCCGAATTGAGACCGATCGCTGCCGCGCTGTGGCCCTGGTTCTCGAGGATCACCGCGATCAACGGCACGAACATGCCGAAATGCAGGCCGACCGCGAAGCTGGTCATCAGAATGGCGGCCAGCGCCCGCCGGCGTTCCGCCGTCGTGTAGTCGCGCATCGGTCCCTCGCATCCGGGAGCGCCCCTGTTGGCGCCCCCTCCCTTCGCCGCTACACCAAACCACACTTGCGGCAGGGCCGGAAATTGCCCAATCCTTTCGCTCGACAAAAAGCCGCGACGTTTATCGGGGAACCCGCCATGACCGACGATCTCGCCCTGCTCCCGGCCACGGCCCTGATCAAGGGCTATCGCGAAGGGACGCTATCTCCGGTCGAGGCGACCCAGGCCGCGCTCGACCGGATCGAAAAGCACAACGGCACGCTGAACGCCTTCAACCTGGTCGACGCCGAGGGCGCCCTGGCGGAGGCTCGACGTTCCGAGGAACGCTGGCGGGTGTCCGCGCCGCGCGGCCGGCTCGACGGCGTCCCGGTATCGATCAAGGACATTCTGCTGACCGAGGGCTGGCCAACGCTGCGCGGCTCCAAGACGATCGACCCGGATCAGGTCTGGGACGAGGACGCGCCGGCCGTCGCCCGCCTCCGCGAGAACGGGGCGGTCATCCTGGGCAAGACCACCACGCCGGAGTTCGGCTGGAAGGGCGTCACCGACAGCCCATTGACCGGCGTGACCCGCAACCCCTGGAACCCGGAGCTGACACCGGGCGGCTCGAGCGGCGGCGCGTCGGCGGCAGTGGCCGCCGGCATGGGGCCGCTGGCGGTCGGCACCGACGGCGGCGGATCGATCCGCATTCCCGCCGGCTTTACCGGGATCTTCGGGATCAAGCCGAGCTTCGGGCGGGTGCCCGCCTATCCGGCGAGCCCCTTCAGCACCGTCGCGCATGTCGGCCCCATGACCCGCACGGTCGGCGACGGCGCCCTGATGCTCACCGTGCTGGCGGAGCCCGACGCCAGGGACTGGTACGCCCTGCCCTATGACGGCACCGACTTCAGCAACGGCCTCGAGGACGGCATCGAAGGCCTCACCGTGGCGTTCAGCCCGACACTTGGCGGCCACAGGGTCGATCCGGAAGTGGCGGACCTCGTCCTGGCGGCGGTCCGCAGGTTCGAAACGCTGGGCGCCAAGGTCGAGGAGGCCGAACCCGAGTTGCCCGATTGCGGCGAGATCTTCCGGCCCCACTGGTTCGCCGGGGCGGCGAAGCTGCTTTCCGGCTTCACCGAAGAGCAGAAGGCCTTGATGGACCCGGGCCTGGTCGAGATCGCCAAGCAGGGCGCGGCGTTCAGTCTGATGGATTACCTGACCGCGATGAAGCAACGCGAGGACCTGGGGATCGCGCTGCGGCGCTTCCACGAGACCTACGACCTTCTGCTGACGCCCAGCCTGCCGATCACCGCCTTCGCCGCCGGCCTGGAGGAGCCGCCGTCCGACACGGAAGGACGCTGGGTCGACTGGACGCCCTTCACCTACCCCTTCAACCTCTCGCGCCAGCCCGCCGCCAGCGTCCCCTGTGGTCTGACCCGGTCGGGCCTGCCGGCCGGCCTTCAGATCGTCGGCCCGCTCTACGGCGAGGCCCTGGTCCTGCGCGCCGCGCGCGCCTACGAGACCGACCAGCCCTTCGTCATGCCGTCGCTCTGACGGGCGGTCGATCGACCCGTGGCCCGAGAGAGGAACGCGTGAGCAAGAACCACAAGGGCGCGGTGGCCTGCGGACACCCGGCGACGGCCGAGGCGGTTCGGGAGGTCCTGGCCGACGGCGGCAACGCCTTCGACGCCGCGCTCGCGGGCTTCTGTGCCGCCACTGTGGCGGAGCCGGTTCTGGCCTCGCTGGGCGGCGGCGGCTTTCTCCTGGCGCAGCCCGCCGAGGGCGAGGCCCGGCTCTACGACTTCTTCGTTCAGACCCCGCGCCGCCGCCTGCCGCCGGACGGGCTCGACTTCTATCCGATCCACGCCGACTTCGGAACGGCGACCCAAGAGTTCCACATCGGCCTCGGCGCGATGGCCACCCCGGGCAGCGTCGCGGGCCTCTTCGCGATTCACCAGGACTTGGCCACCCTGCCGCTGGCCCGCCTGATCGAGCCGGCGGCGCGCATGGCCAGGGCCGGCGTGTCGGTGCGGCCGATCGACGCCTACGTCTTCCGCGTGGTGGGCCCGATCCTGCGGGCCGGCGCGGCCTGCCGAGCCCTCTTCACCGGGCCGGGTGGCGACCTGCTCGAGGCGGGCGAGCGGATCGCCAATCCGCAGCTCGCGGACACTCTCGAGGCCTTGGCGCGCGACGGCGCCCGCCTGTTCTACGAGGGCGACCTCGGCAAGGCTCTGGTCGAGAGCTGCCGGAGCGGCGGAGGGCTCCTGACCGCGGCCGACCTTGCGGGCTACGAGGTCGCGCGGCGCCGCCCGCTGGAGCGGCGCTACCGGGGCGCCACGATCCTGACCAATCCGACGCCCTCCTCGGGCGGCATCCTGATCGCCTTCGCGCTCGCGCTCCTCGCCGAACAGGACTTCCGGCCGGAGGACTTCGGCGGCGCCCGGCACCTCGAGACCCTGGTGCGGGTCATGGCGCTGACCAACCGGGCGCGGATCGAGAGCCGGCTCCACGAGGCCAGCGACGAGGTCGAAGAGGAAGCGGCGGCGCGCCGCCTGTTCGATCCGGACCTGCTCTCAGCCTACGCCCGGGAGGTGGCCGGCCGGCCCGCCGCTCCGCGCGGCACCACCCAAATCAGCGTGATCGACGCGTTCGGAAACCTGGCCTCGATGAGCCTCTCGAACGGCGAGGGCTGCGGCGTGCTGCTGGGCGAGACCGGAATCATCCTGAACAACATGCTGGGCGAGGAGGATCTCAACCCGCGCGGCTTCCACGCCTGGCACGCCGACTGCCGGCTCTCTTCCATGATGGCCCCCTCGCTCGCCTTCCTCCAGGACGGCTCGGTCGCCGCGCTGGGCTCGGGCGGATCGAACCGCATTCGCACGGCGATCCTCCAGACACTCGTCAACCTGATCGACTTCGATTGCGGCGCCGCCGAGGCGGTCGAGGCGCCGCGGGTGCACTTCGAGAACGGCCTCAGCAACCTGGAGCAGGACCTGGGGAAGGCGGCGCGGGACGCGGTCGGCGCCGCCAGCGAGCGGACCATGGAATGGCCGCGCCAGAGCTTCTTCTTCGGCGGCGTGCACTGCGCCCGGCGGGACCGGAAGGGCGCCCTGGAGGCGGCGGGCGACCCGCGCCGCGAGGGCGTGGCTTTGCTGGCGTAAGACCGCGCACCGGACGTGCGCGGCCCGCAGGGTCAGGCTGCCTCGGAACCCGGGCGCGACTTGACGATGTAGGCCCGGGCGCAGTGCGCCTCGCAATAGGGCTTGCCGGGAACCGCGTTCTCGCCGCAGAAATGGAAATCCGGGTCGCCGGGATCGCCGATCGGCCAGAGGCAGCCGGGCCCGCCGGCCGTGCGCCGGCGCGGTGTCCGGGCTGGCCGGGGCGCTGGCTTGGCCACCACCTCGAGGGCCGGGCGGCGCACCTTGGGCGCCGGAGTCCTCAGGCGCGGCACCGACGGGCCGCTGCGGATCGGCGAGGGCCGAGAGGCGAGCTTGAGGCGATGCGCCTTGCCGACCACGGCGTTCTTGGAGACACCTAGCAGCTTGCCGATATGAGAGGCCGTGTAGCCCGCGTCCCACAGCTTCGTCAGTTCTTCGATGCGCTCCGGCGTCCAGGTCATTGAGTGCTTCCTCGCTTTCTAGATATTGGGGCTCTATCTACATGTTGCGATCAGGAGACTGCTCAACACGATATCCTGTAGTCTCCCTGCTGTCTAGGGCGGGGGATCCTGGCGGGGGAAAATTGCTGTGGAGAAAACCGGGCCGATGATCCTGCTGTTCACCGATTTCGGGCTCGAGGGCCCTTACCTGGGCCAGGTTAGGTCGGTGCTGCACCGCGAGGCGCCGGGTGTGCCGGTGATCGACCTGGTCGCCGACGCGCCGGCCTTCGATCCTCGGGCGGCGGCCTACCTGCTGGCCGCCCTGGCGCCCGCCTTTCCCGCCGGTTCCCTTTTCCTCGCCGTGGTCGACCCGGGCGTCGGCAGCGACCGGCCGGCGCTCGCCATCGAAGCCGGCGGGCAGTGGTTCGTCGGGCCCGACAA
>JASJEC010000107.1 GCA_030064845.1 Kiloniellales bacterium | reverse complement strand
AGTCGATCTTCTACGACCGCGGCGACGTCTTCTTCGCCTCGATCCACGGCGACCCGCGCCAGGAGTTCCCCTACTTCCTCGGCTACGCCGACGAGACCGGCGAAGGCGCGGGCGAAGGCTGCACCGCCAACTACCCGCTGGCCTGGGGCAGCGGCTTCGATCTCTGGTCGCAAGCCCTGGACGACGCCTGCGGCAAGATTGCGGGCTTCGGCGCCGAGGCCCTGGTCGTCTCCCTCGGCGTCGACACCTTCAAAGAAGACCCGATCTCCCAGTTCAAGCTGGAAAGCTCGGACTACCCGACCATCGGCGCCCGCCTCGCCGCTCTCGGCTTGCCGACCCTCTTCGTGATGGAAGGCGGCTACGCCGTGGCGGAGATCGGGATCAACGCCGTGGGCGTGCTTGAGGGCTTCGAGGGGGCGACATAAGAAGCCCCTTTCTCACGATCACTACCGGGCTCGTCCCAGGCATCCACGGGTGCAGGGGCACCATGGATTGCCAGATCAAGTCCGGACCTGACAGCTGGTGTGCTAGGTGGCGGGTCCTGCACGGATCGCACGACGGCGGCCTGCCACAATGCAGATGAAGGTCAAGATCGGGACCAACAGGAGTTGAGATCCCAAGGGATTGAGGAACAGACCTGGCCAGTAGGAACGGCCGAGGTAGCTGCCGATCACGAAAGGATCGGTCAAGACAATGAACATCTCGTTCGTCCAGTTGCCCGCCAGGATCATGACCATCGCAGGGCCCAGCGACAGGATCACAAAGGCAATGCCGCAGAGGAGCACGGCCAAATGGCTGGCCCGGTAAGGAAACCTTCTCGCAATCAGATAGAGCAGAATCGCGAATACCGTCGACGGCACGAGGACCGCTACTGAGCCAAGGACCAAGCCTGGTAAGAGCGTATGCAGGACTTCGGCATCGAGGTCTCGCCAGGATGACTCAAACCATGAGAACTCCACGCCATGTGCCGCGAGGTAAACGCTGACGGCATCGTGCAAAAAGATCACTTCTAGGCACCAAACGCCGAGCAAGAGTACTCCAAGTGTAATCATGTATAGGCGCATCGACAGATCACGCGGTTCTTCTCAAGATACACAAACCCAACTCTAACCTATCCGGTTTGCGTCACTTGAAGAAGCCGATCAAGAGCGGGTTGGGCATACGAGAAAGGGCAAACAAACCGCCTCGGAGATCCGTCTTCCGCGATTTCTTCCTGAGCGTCCGGAACAGTGCCACTGGCACTGTTCCGGACGCTCAGCCCTTCACGCACACGACCTGCTTCAGGGTGTGCAGGACCTCGACCAGGTCGGACTGGGCGGCCATGACCGCGTCGATGTCCTTGTAGGCGGCCGGGGTCTCGTCGATGACGCCCTGGTCCTTGCGGCACTCGACGCCCTCGGTTGCGGCGCGGTGGTCCTTCAGGGTGAAGCGCCGCTTGGCCTCGCTGCGCGACATCACTCGGCCGGCGCCGTGGGAGCAGGAGTGGAAGGCCTCGGCGTTGCCCTTGCCGCGCACGATGAAGGAGCGCGCGCCCATCGAGCCCGGGATGATCCCCAGGTCGCCCTCGCGGGCCCGCACCGCGCCCTTGCGGGTCACCCAGACGTTCTCGCCGAAGTGGCTCTCCCGCTCCACGTAGTTGTGGTGGCAGTTGACCGCGACCTTGGCGGTCTTGAACTTCGGCAGGTGCTTCTTCAGGGCCTCCAGGGTGCGCGCCATCATCACCTCGCGGTTGGCGCGGGCGTAGTCCTGGGCCCAGCCGACCGCCTCGGTGTAGTCGGCGAAGAGCGCGTCCTCGCCCTCGACGAAGAAGGCCAGGTCCTTGTCCGGCAGGGTCCCGGACAGGAAGCGTTTCTCGATGCCGCGGCGGGCCTCCTGGATGAAGTAGGTGCCGACCTTGTTGCCGGTGCCGCGCGAGCCAGAGTGCAGCATCACCCAGACCAGGCCCGCCTCGTCCAGGCAGACCTCGACGAAGTGGTTGCCGCCGCCCAGGGTGCCCATCTGGGCCAGGGCCTTGTGGGTGAAGATCTTCGGATGCTTGGCGACCACGGCCTGCAGGCGCTCGGCCAGGTCGCTGCGGCCGAAGGCGGTCTCCGCCCGCGCCGGGACCTGGCCGTCCCGCCAGTCGCCGCCCTTGCCGTTGCCGACCGGCACCGCGCGCTCGATCTCGGCGCGGAGCTTGGCCAGGGAGTCGGGCAGGCGCTCGGCCTTGAGGTCGGTCTGCACCGCCATCATGCCGCAGCCGATGTCGACCCCGACCGCGGCCGGGATGATCGCGCCCTTGGTCGCGATCACCGAGCCGACGGTCGCGCCGCGGCCCAGGTGCACGTCGGGCATGGCGGCCACGTGCTTGTGGATGAAGGGCAGCGCGGCGATGTTCTCCAGCTGCCGGCGCGCGGCGTCCTCGACCGGAACGCCCTTGATCCAGGCCTTGATGGGCTTGCCGCGGGTCTCGATGAACTCGAAGCCGCTCATGGTCTTCGCTCCTGCTTTGGCGGGGCTTACCTTGCCCCAAAAAAACTTAACCCCTCCTTGGCCACGGCCCGGGAGGGGTTTTCGAAGGCGTTGCCGACGATCTTCGGGTCGTCATGAACGCGGCGGAAAGCTCCCTTCCGGCAGGACGCGGCAAGCCCGCGCGTCCATTGGGACGGCGGTCCGGCTGCGATCCTTCGCAAGGTATGGCGATCTCATGGTCATGCCGACACGTCCGCTGACCCCGACGCCCATCGCCGGGGGCCGACTGTGTAGCGCCGGCCGTACACGGAAGTCAAGAAAGACCAAAGACCGCGCACTGTCTTCTGGCGTCTCGCAAGGGTCTTGATCCGCAGAGGCGAAACCAGATGACTTGCCTTTACTCTCTGAAAAAAAGGGATATATCCCTGCCCAATCGAATCCTGTCGAGCGGTGTATGATCTGGTTGCCACCTTTGGGCGGATAGAGGATGCCAGTTCACAGGGAGGTGCGATTTGCCGGCAGATCAGTCACCCTTTCACCGCGGCGAGAAGGAGATCCAGACCCGCCTCGGCATGGCGGACAAGATGGAGGATCTCGGCCGCCGGATGATCCGCCGCGAGATGCCGGCCGAGCATCAGGCCTTCTTTTCCCTCTTGCCCCTTCTGATCGTCGGCACGCTGGACGCGGCCGGCCGGCCCTGGGCCTCGGTCCTGGCCGGCGAGCCCGGCTTCCTGCGACCGACCGAGGCCCGCAGGCTGCAGGTGACGGCGCGGCCGATCTACGGTGATCCCCTGAACGAGTCCCTCGTCGAGGGCGCGGACATCGGCGCTCTGGGGCTCGAGTTCCCGACCCGCCGGCGCAATCGCCTCAACGGCAAGGTTTCTCGAAAGACGCCCGAGGGCTTCGAGATCGAGGTGCTGCAGAGCTTCGGCAACTGCCCGAAATACATCCAGGCCCGCCGGCCAGCCCTGGCCGGCGAGGTCGCGCAGATCGGCGAGAAGCGGCCGGTGCAGCGCGGAGACGCCCTAACCAAGGACCAGGCCGCCCTCGTCGCGCGCGCCGACACCCTGTTCATCGCCAGCCAGTTCTCGGAGGCCAGCGCGGATTGGCGCCACGGAGTCGACGTGTCGCACCGTGGCGGCAGGCCCGGCTTCGTCCTGGTCGCCCACGAGACCCTGCTGTTGCTTCCGGACTACTCCGGCAACTGCATGTTCAACACGCTCGGCAACATCTCGGTCAATCCGAAGTGCGGCCTGATCTTCATCGACTTCGAGCACGGCGACACGCTGCAGCTGACCGGCGAGGCCGAGATCCTCTGGGACCCGGCGCACACCCGGCGCTTTCCGGGCGCAAAGCGGGTGCTGGCCTTCTCCGTCCAGGAGGCGCTGCAGATCGAACGAGCTTTGCCCTTCGCCTGGACGTTCCAGGACCACTCGCCCGTCTTCGACAAGCCGGAGTTCACCGATGGCGGCGAAGCTGCGGTCGCCGACCCGCCCAGCATGACCTTGAAGTCGGTCAACGTCTCGCTGCCCAAGGAGATCCTGCACGACGGCAAGGCGATCACGACCGGGATCTTCAAGGAGCCGGTCGAGGGGCGGGTGATGCTGCGCCGTTTGAATCTCGACGGCGACGGCCAGGCGGATCTCTGGGGCCACGGCGGGGCCTTCCGGGCGGTCTACGTCTACCCCTTCGAGAACTACGCCCACTGGGCCCGGGAACTGGACCGCAACGACTTCGAGATCGGCCAGTTCGGCGAGAACTTCACCGTCGAGGGCATGCTGGAGGAGGAAGTCCACGTGGGCGACGTCTTCCGGGTCGGCGGCGCCCTGGTCGAGGTCAGCCAGCCGCGCGTGCCCTGCTACAAGCTGGCGATCAAGATGGGCATCGAGGGCTTCCAGAACCAGTTCCTGGCGAGCGGCCGGATCGGCTTCTATTTCCGCGTCCTCGAGGAGGGCGAGGTCGGCGCCGGCGACCGCCTGGTTCTGGTCCGCCGGGACCCGGAAGCCCTGAGCGTGCGCGCGGTCAACGAACTCCTCTACTTCGACAAGGAGAATTTGGAGGAGACCGGCCGGGCCTTGGCCATGCCGGCGCTGTCGCACGGCTGGAAGGGCTCCTTCGAGGAGCGCCTGGCCAAGGCCGAGGGCGGCACCGAGGCCGGTCAGGGCTATCGGAACTTCCTGGTCGAGCGCAAGGAACCCGAGAGCGAGATCATCACCTCCTTCTACCTGGTGCCGGAAGACGGCGCGGCCCTGCCGCCCTATCTGCCGGGCCAGTTCCTCACCTTCGAGCTGACGATCCCGGGGCAGGAGAAGCCGGTCATTCGCACCTATTCGCTCTCCGACAGCCCCAATCCGGAGCGCTACCGCGTCAGCATCAAGCGGGAGCCGGCCCCCGAGGATCGACCCGAGCTGCCGCCCGGCCTGTCGTCCAACTTCTTTCATGACCGGATCGAGGTCGGCAGCAAGCTTCGCATCGGCGCGCCGCGCGGCAAGTTCCACATCGACCCGGAGGGCGATCGGCCGGTCGTGCTGCTGAGCGGCGGGGTCGGCCTGACCCCGATGGTCAGCATGCTGAACAGCATCGTCGACGGCGGCAAGCGGCGCCCGGTCTGGTTCATCCACGGCGCGCGCAACGGCCGAGAGCATGCCATGGGTGCGCACGTCCGGCGGCTGGCGGCTGAGCACGAGAACGTGCGGGTCCACATCCGCTACAGCCAGCCGGACTCGCAGGACGTCGAGGGCCGCGACTACGACAGCCAAGGCCGGGTCGACATCGCCTTGCTGAAGCAGCTATTGCCCTTCGACGACTACGACTTCTACATCTGCGGGCCGACGCCTTTCATGCGCGCGCTCTACTGCGGCCTGCTGGCCCTCGACGTCTCGGAAAGCCGGCTCAACTACGAATTCTTCGGCCCGGCTTCGACGCTGCAGGAAGAGGCCAAGCCGCTCGGCCCAGCCAAGGTGCCGAGCGCCGAGGCCGAGCTCGCCGGCGGCCTCCAGGTGACCTTCGCCCGCTCGGGCGTGACCGCCGACTGGGACCCGAGCTGCGAGAGCATCCTGGACCTGGCCGAACGGCAGGGCCTGAGCCCCGACTTCAGCTGCCGCTCGGGCATCTGCCAGACCTGTATCTCTACCCTGGTCGAAGGCGAGGTCGAATATTTCGAGGAGCCACTGGACGAGTTGCCGTCCGGCAGCGTTCTCATCTGCTGCTCGAAGCCCAAGTCCAATCTGGTGATCGAGGTCTGACCGCCGGCGTCGGGCCTGAGGCGATCCCTCGCCGCTATTCCAGCGGTTTTAGGTCGCCCAGCAGGGTCGGAATCAACTCGGTGACGGTCGGGTGGATGTGCACGGCGCGCCGGATCACGCTGTAGGGCGCGTCGGCGTACATCACGTCGAGCAGGCAGTGGATCACTTCGTCGCCGCCGATGCCGAGGATGGCGGCGCCGAGGATCTTCTCTGACTTGGCGTCGACCAGGATCTTCATGAAGCCCTGGGTCTCGCCGCGCTCACGGGCGCGGCCGATGCGCGTCATCGCCATCTTGCCGATCAGGGCCTTGCGGCCCGACTCCCGGACCTCCCGCTCGGTCATGCCGATCCGGCCCAGCGGCGGATCGGTGAAGAGCCCGTAGGCCAGGATGCGGTCGGTCACGCGGCGCGGGTCGTCGTCGAAGAGGTTGGCCGCGAGAATCTCGAAATCGTTGTAGGAGGTGTGGGTGAAGGCGCCGCGGCCGTTGACGTCGCCGATCGCCCAAATCCCGGGCACGTTGGTCCGGAGCTGATCGTCGACGACGACGAAGCCGCGCGGATCGGTCTCGACTCCGGCCGCCTCCAGGCCGAGGTCGTGGGTGTTGGGCACCCGGCCCACGGCCAGGAGCACGTGACTGCCGACGATCTCGTCCGGCGCCGGCGCGCAGTCGACGGTGACCGCGACCTGGTCGCCGCGCTTGGCGAAGCCGACGCATTCCGCCTTGAGGCGGACCTCGATACCCTCGGCCTCCAGGATCGCCTTGACCTCGGCGGAGACGTCCTCGTCGTCGCGCGCGATCAAGCGGTCGCCCATCTCCACGACCGTCACCCGGCTGCCGAAGCGCCGATACATCTGGGCGAATTCCAGACCGATGTAGCTGCCGCCGATGACGATCAGATGCTCCGGCAGGAAGTCCACCTCCATCATTGAGGAGTTGGTGAGGTAGTTCACCTCGTCCAGGCCGGGCATGTCCGGGACCCGGGCGCGCCCGCCGACGTTGAGGACGATCTTCTCGGCCTCGAGCAGCTCACCGTTGACCCGGACCGAGGTCGCGCTCTCCAGGCGGCCGTGGCCCTCGTAGACGGTGAGGTTCTCCATCGTCTTGAGCCACTTGGTCACGCCCTCGTTGGATTGCCGCACGACCGCGTCCTTGCGGGCCTTGACCCGCTGCATGTCGACCGCGATCGGGCCCTCGATGGTCACGCCGTAGTCGGCGCCGCGCCGCGCCACGTGGGCGGCCCGGGCGCTCGCCACCAGGGTCTTGGTCGGAATGCAGCCGACGTTGACGCAGGTGCCGCCGAAGAGCTTCCGCTCGATGATCGCCGTCTTCAGGCCTTCGTGGGTCATGCGGGCGGCGAGCGACGGCCCGGCCTGGCCGGTGCCGACGATGATCGCATCGAAGCGTTCCGCCATGTCGTCTCTCCCCGTTCTGGCGATTTTGACCTTGATCCGATCAGCCTAGAGGACTCGCCTCGCGGTGCGGACCGAATTCCGGCGTGCATCAGGGGCAGAAGGACCAATGTCGACGCATGACGTTGATACCGATCCTCCAAGTCCCGCAAATGTGCCTAACTCCTGGTGAGGCGGCGCTCTAGATTTGCGATGCTCCGAGACAGCGCCAATGTGTCATCCGACTGCCAGCCTCTTTCCATGCAAGCCCGCTCGACTGACCTGGCGGCGTTCAGCAGCACGGAACAAAACTCCGTGGGTTTGGTTTCAAATGAAGCCACAATCTGTCGTTTGGACGCGTCGTGAATGCAATTGAGCCTGACCAGCCCATCGGCTATCGGGATCGCCTCAAGGAGAAATGGTCCATCCATGAAGCGCAAGTCGATGCCTGAGCTGTCACCGTCAATAAGGCTTGCGACTGAATCCAGCCACCAGGAGAGGACAACGACCGGGAAATCGGTCCAGTTCAATTCGGGAAACGGACTTCTACCAAGGGCGAAATGTATCTCGCCAATGATTGAGCCAAGCCCCGTTTGGCAAAGACTGTCTTCTTTGACGACCACTCCAATGCGGGCTTCGGTCATTCCTCACCTCGAAACGCAAATTGGCTCAGCGGTAGAGCAGCGGGTTTATACCCCGTAGCGCCGGATAAGCGGCAGGCCGTGGGTTCGAATCCCACCTCCTTTGTCAGCATTTCAGGGTCGGCCCCGGCCTCCGGCTGTCTCAAAACGCGTAGTCCGGCAGGACCTCATCGACCGGGGTGGCTTCGATGCCGAGGTCGACGAGCGACAGGGCGCCCTCGGCGACCAGGTTGTCCTGTCGCATCAGGGCGACCTGCGCGCTGGTTACGGGTGGCGCGGGAAGGACAGACGCCAGGATCGCCACGACCTGCCAAAGCCAAAACGGCACTGGGAGCAGCAGACACCGCCGCTTCGCGCGCGCCATGACCAGCTCGATGAGGGCGCGGTAGCTGTAGATGCCGGGGCCGCCGAGCTCGTAGGTCTTGCCCGGCGCCTCGGGATGATCGAGGGCCCGGAGCACAGCCTCGGCGACGTCACCCACGTAGACCGGCTGCAACCTGGTGTGACCGCGTCCGAAAAGTGGCAGCACCGGGGTTCGGGACGTAATGGCTGCCAGGGTGGTCAAGAAGCTGTCCTCGGGTCCGAAGAGGACGCTGGGACGCAGGATCGTGGCGTGCCTGAAGGCGTCCATGACCAGCAGCTCGCCCTTGGCTCGCGCCCGGACGTAGCGCGATTCGGATTGCAGGTCGGCACCGATGCCGGAGATGTGGACCAAGCGCTCGACGCCCAGAGCCGCAGCCTGCTGCGCCACGTTGAGCGCGCCGCGTTCGTGAATCGCCTCGAAGGTCTCGGCGCCCTTTTCGACATAGAGCCCGACCGCGTTGACGACCGCCTGGGCGCCCTCGATGGCGGATGCGACGGCGGTCTCGTCGCGCAGGTCTGCGTAGACCGGCTGCAGGGTGCCGCCTCGATCCGATCGGCGGTCGACCGCGACAGGGTCGGGGTGCCGGGCTGCGAGGCGGACCGTGATTCCCTCGGACAGGAGTCGCGCGACGATCGCGCGGCCAAGGAAACCCGTGCCGCCGAAGACGGTCACGCAGCCGGGGCGCGAATCCGCTGCCATTTCGTTGCTTCCAGGCATCTCCTAGGTGCCGCCCTGCCGCTATGTCTCACGAGGCAAGCGAGCGCGGCCCGATCTCGCGGCCCAGGTCAGCGGCCCCAGGGGAAGGCGTCGCGCGGCGGCAGTTCGCCCTCGGCCTGACCCAGGGCATCGGCGATCCGCAGGCCCTCGTTCCACTTCGCCATGCGCTCGGAGCGCGCGAAGGAGCCGACCTTGAGTTGCTTGACGCCCCAGCCGACGGCGAGATGGACGATCGTGACGTCCTCGCTCTCGCCCGAGCGCGCCGAGACGATGGCCTCCCAACCCGCCGCGCGCGCCGCCTCTAAAGCGGCGCGCGCCTCGCTCAAGGTGCCGGCCTGGTTCGGCTTGATCAGCGCGGTGTTGCAAGCTCCGGTCGCGGCGGCCTCGGCGATCCGCCCGGCTTTGGTGCAGATGAAGTCGTCGGCGACGACCTCGACCTGCGGTCCGGCGGCGGCCGTGAAGCGGGCCAGGGTCGCGCCGTCGTCCTCGCCGAGCGGATCCTCGATGGCGACGATGGGGTAGCGCGCGAGCCAGCCAAGCAACATCTCGGACAGCGCCTCGCCATCGACCTCTCGGCCGTCTCGGGCCAGGCGATAGCGGCCGCCCTGGCCGAAGTCGGTCGCGGCGATGTCGAGCGAGATCGCGACCTCCTCGCCGGGGATTCGTCCCGCCCGCTCGATGGCCCGGACCAGGACGTCCAGCGCCTGCTCGTTGCTGTCGAAGGCCGGCCAGAAGCCACCCTCGTCCGCCACCCCCTGCAGCAGCCCGGCCTCGGCCATCAGCTGTCCCGCGGCGCGGTAGACCTCGGCGGTCCAGTCGAGCGCCTGGGCGTAGCTCCCGGCACCGACCGCGATCACCATGAAGTCCTGGACGTCGACGCGCCGTCCGGCATGCGCGCCGCCGCCGAAGATCTGCACCTCGGGCAGCGGCAGGCGCAGATCGGCGCCGGGCTCGGCAAGGTGGCGCCAGAGCGGGAAGCCCCGTGCGGCGGCCGCGGCGTGGGCCACGGCCATCGAGGTCGCGACCAGGGCGTTGCCGCCGAGGCGCGCGCGGTTGGGCGTGCCGTCCAGCGCCACCAGGGCCGCGTCGATGCCGGCTTGGTCGCTGGCCGCGCGACCGCGCAGCAGGTC
>JASJEC010000106.1 GCA_030064845.1 Kiloniellales bacterium | reverse complement strand
CCTAGAGCAGATCCGGGTTTGACTGAATCGCCGGAGGCGATCCATCAAACCCGGTGAATCTGCTCTAAACCTTAGATGTAGAGCGGATTCACATGTTTAGTTGGAAACCATGAAGTGGTTCCATCTAAACAAGATCCGCTCTAGCCGGGCGATCCGCCTGTACGCGACGCAGGCCATGGAGAGGGTGAGAAATGTGGGCTATCGACCATAGGCGTCGACGATCGCGAGGTTGACCGGGTCGGTGAGGGATAGCTCCAGGACCCGGCGCCGGAACCGGCCCAGGCCGTTCCAGACGGCGCGGCGGCCGTAGCGGCCCTTGGCGCCGATCGAACGCCAGCGCTCGTTCGACCAGGTGCGCCCGCCGTCGTCGGACCAGCGCAGCATGGCGTGGGGGTCGCTGCCCTGCCCGCCGGTCGCGCCGACGCCGGCTTCGAACTCGATCTCGAGGGCGGCCAGGGTCCGGGGCGTCTCGCCGTCGCCGATCGGCGGGAAGCGGGCGCTCCGCCGCAGCACCGCGCCGTCGTCGTCGTAGCTGCCGGGGTCGATCGCATAGATCCTGCCGTTCCGCGTATCGCCGATCAGCGGCCTGCCGTAGGCGAAGACCGTGGCGGCCGCCTCGAAGGTCTCGGCGCCGTAGGTCTGCCGCTCGTGCCAACGGCCGGTGGCGAGGTCGAGGACCCAGGTGCCCGCCGCGAAGCGGAATCCGACGAACCTGTGCCCCGCCAGGGTGTAGCTGAAGGCCCGGGCGCGCTTGTCGGCATAGCCCCGGATCGCCTCCTCGACGCCGTGCTGCGACACCCGCTGCGGCGTGTAGCCGTTGGCGCGGTAGACCACGCCGTCCTCGCCGAGCCAGAACAGCGTGTTGTCCTGGCGCGCGACGGCGAGCGGAGACAGGATGCCGCGCTCCATGATGCCGCCGGGCAGGCGCTCGAAGGGGAAGCTCGCGTCGCCGGCGTTGAACCAGACCTCGGTGGTCGTCTCGCCGAACAGGAAGACCTGCCGCTTCTCGACGAAGACCCGGACGATGTTGTCGGGCGCGGCCTCGGCGGTCGCAATATCGAGCGCGTCGTAGGCGCTCAGGTCCGCCAGGTCGGAGACGAAGAAGCGGCCGGTGTCGGGGAGGGTGAAGATCCCGTACTGGTCCATGAAGGCGCAGGTCGCGGCGCCGGGCCAGTCCGGGTCGCTGATCGGCGCGAGACCCGCCGCCGCCGTGTAGACGAAGCCGTCGGGCTTGGCGACGATGGCCAGCTGGGTGCGGTTCGCCGTCATGCAGACCGGATCGCTGCCCGGGATCGTGCCGGGGATCTCCTTGTGGCTGCCGTCGGGGTCGATCCGATAGAGGCTCTCTCCCGAGACGAAATAGGGCCTGCCACCGAGCAGGTGGCCGCCCCGCACCGGACCGTCGCCCAGGGTCGCGAAGCGCTTCAGGCCGGGCACGGAGCGCAGCCAGAAGTCGTTGGCCGCGCCCGGCGGCGCGGCCTCGGGAAAGAGGTTGACCAGCCTCTGGTTCGAGAGGCGCGGCGCGGCCGCCTGGTAGGCGTCGCTCGGCAGCGGGATGCGCGGCATCAGCGGGCCGCCCCCCGGCCGCGCCGCCGGCCGATCAGGCCCCGGTCGACCGCGAGAACGGGGATCTCGGCGAAGGCGGACTGAAGCCGCCGCTCCGCCGCGGCCGCGGCGCGCGCCTGGTCGGCGGTCAGGCGCCGCTCGAAGGCCATGGCGAGGCGGCGCATCAGGGCGTCGGTGATCGCCTGGCGGTGCTCCGGCGCGACCGGGACCTCGTCGGCGAGGCCGAGGTCGGCGTGGCCCAGGTCCGCGCCTCTGCTTGTGAAGCCGTGCATCATGGCGTTGAACTCGCTCAGGCCCTTGGCGGCCTCTTCCGCCGCCGGCGCCTCGCCGACCGCCACCACCGCGAGGTTCTGCAGGGCGTTCTCGACGACTTCCCGCACCGTGGTCACGGCAGGTCCCTTTCAAGCTCGAGGCGCCCGCTGAGCACCGTGCTGACCGTGCCGTCGGGCTCGGCCGCCTCGGCGGCGTGCGCGTAGGTCCCCGGGCGGAGCGCGGCGGTGTCGGCCGGCGCCAGCGCAACCGTGAAGCGGCCGCGCGGCCCGTCGGTGACGGCGACGCCGCTGCCGAGCGTCTTGACGACCCGGGTCGCCCGGCGGTCCTCGGTCGCGATACGCCAGGCAAGCGAGGCGCCGGTCAGGTCGATGGCGGCGCCGGACTCCCGCCGGGCCGTGACGCCCAGCGACAGCGAGGTGCCGCGGCGCAAGCGAAGGTGACGCCGGGTCATCGGCGGGCGGCCCGGCGCCGCTTGGCCGGAGCCGGCGCCTCGGGTTCGGGCCGGGCCGCCGCCGCGGCCGGGCTGTCGGCCCAGCCCTCACCCGCCGGCACCTCGTCCGGGTGGCCGAACAGGCGGCGCTCCACCGCGCCGTCGGCGCCGGCGCGGTACATCCAGGTCGGTCGATCGTTCATGCTTGCCTCCGGAGAAAGGACGGCGGGGCCCGAAGGCCCCGCCGGTCATTTGCGGCAATCAGGCAGAGCCGCTCAGGCGCGTGGCCAGCTCGGGGTAGAGGGTCTTCACGCCGTAGAGGATGTCGAGGCGCACCGGGTTCTCGTCGGAGTCGATGTCGTAGGACCCGACCAGCCGGATCGAGAGACCGTTGTGGCTCTCGCGCGCCTTGAACACCGGCTCGCGCGGCATCTCCAGCGGCACCGTGACCAGGGCGAAGGCGTCGCGGTGGAACACCAGGTTCTGGCGGTAGCCCGTCGCCTCGCTGCCCAGCGGGGTGATCGCCGCGTTGTCCGCCGGGGCCGCCGTCACGGTCTGCTGGGGCCCGCTCGTGATGATCGGCGGACTGATCGTCAGGACCGCGTTGCCGGTGCCGTCCGAGACCGCGTCGTCGAGCACGACGAACTGCTGCAGGCGGCCCAGGTCGTCCTTCGCGCCCTCGCCGGGCACCGGGTTGACCGCGTTGACGCCCGCCAGGGTGATGACGTCGCCCGCCTTCAGGACCGGCGTCGCGGCGGCCCAGCCGTCGGTGACCAGGCTCTGCGACCAGGCCGTCTTGTCGGCTCCGGCGTAGCTCACCGCCTGGCCCGCGCCATTGACCAGGGGAGTCGAGCCGGTCGAGAAGCTGCCCGTGGTGTGGACCCGGATGTTCTGGTCCATGGACATCTCGATGCCGGCCACCTGGCCGAGCACGCCGCGGCGGTAGGCCGCGTCGGCGGAGCGCTCGATCTGCAGGCCGCTCAGGTTGCCGGTCATCGACCAGAAGTCGCTCGGCGACAGGACCGACTTACGCCGGTCGCTCGGCACCGCGCCCTCGTCGAGGCGCTGCGGGGCCTTCGAGAAGTCACCGAAGGACCCGACCGCCTGGCCCGGCGCACCGACCCAGTTGAAGACGTCGTCGTAGAGCGACGCCAGGTCCTGGTCGACCTTGTTGGCGAGCGAGACCATGGCCGGCGTGATGTAGCGCTCGGAGAAGTCCTCGATCGTCAGGGTCAGGTCCTGGGACGAGAAGCTGAAGGAGACGTGCTTGCGCTTGTTGACGACGATCGCGGTGTTGACCTCCTCGACGTCCTGGTTGGTCCGCGCCGCGCCGTCGGTCACGTTGAACCTGACCGGCCGGCGGACGTTGACCGTGTCGCCGATCTTCTTGAACTCGTTGACATACTCGCGGTGGACGCAGTTGCCGAACACGAGGTTGTTCTCCAACTGCATCAGCGCTTCCTTGGCGATCACGGAAGGGGTGATGAGTGCGTTTGCCATGGTTCCTTCTTTCCGGCCCGCGGCCGGGCACCCGCCTCACGCAGGGGCCGGCCGTAGGCGCTGAGCTGGGCGACGTCTCGCGACGTGGCCGTGGTTGCGGTTACGACGCGCCGGATCGTACCGCCGTCCCGAAACCGCGATAGCTGCGGTACTCCTCCATGGTCATCCGATCCGGGCGCTGCTCGGCGGCGCCGGTCGATCGGACCTTCCCGGGCGGGTCGGGCGCGTCGGTGACTTTCCTGGGCGGCTGGGTGCGGGCGGCTTCGAGCCGGGCCTCGATCCGCCCCACCTCCCGTGCCTGGGAGGCGTGGGAGAGGCCGGCAATCCGGCCGGCCTCTTCCGGGTTGGCGCCTAGGTGGTAGATGATCTCGGCGCCGAGATCGGACTCGGCGATGACGGCGAGCATGACGTCGGTCACGTGGGGCGCGGCCGCCCGGGCCGTCGCGTCGTAGTCGTCGTACTTCCCGCGCGCCTCGGCGAGCTGGGTCTGGAAGCGCTCGGCGACCGCCGCCCGGCTGTCCCGTTGCGCCTCGTCCGCCGCCCTGGCGCGCTCGGCCTCGAGCTCCTCGCGCAGTTCGGCGCGCAGCTCGTGCCTGGCCTTGGCGAGCAGGTAGGCGTCCCGCTCCTCGTAGTCCTCCTCCCTGGGCGCGGCCGCTTCGGCCGGGGCAGTCTCGAGGCCGGTCTCCTCCGCGTCCTCCAACCGCGCCAACTGTTGCCGGAGTGCCCGGTTCTCGGCCTCCAGGCGGGTGATCCTGCGCGCGGCCTTGCCGGGACGCCGCCGCTTGGGCGGCGCCGGCGCGTCATCGGCCGGAGCCCCGCCGTCCCGGCCGGCTTCGGAGACGGGCTCGTCGTCACGGTCGGGGATCCCGGGCGCGGCGTCGGCCGCGTCGGGCGCCTCGGCCTCGCCGGGCGCGTCCTCGGGAGCCGCGGGTTGGTCCGGCAGCGGGCGGCCGAGACCCAGGTCGTCGATGGCTTCGGCTTCGAGCGTCATTCAGTTTTCTCCTTTGCTGTCGCGTAAAATCCCGCCGTCCGCGAGCCGGGCGAGGACGGCCTCGACCGCCGCCGCAACGGCCGCCTCGAGCTGCCCGGCCTGAGACGAGAGCAGCAGCGCCTTGCCGGCGTTGTCGAGCTCCTGACCCTCGGCCTCCCGCGCCAGCTTCTCGGCCTGCGCCCGCAGCTTGAGCGTTTCGACCTGCTCCTTCAGCGCCTCGACCCGCAGCCGGAGCGCCTCGGCCTCGGCCTTCTCGGCCTCGGCGCCGAGGACGGGCGTCAGCGGATCCGGCCCCGCGCCCTCCTCCGGCTCGGCCAGGCCCCGGCCAACCGCGATCCTGCGGAACCGCTTGGCCATCTCCTCCGAGCCCGGCCAGTCCAGGTTCCTGGCCAGCAGGTCCATCACGACCGAGGCCGTCTCAGGCGCGGCCCGGATGAACTCGACCATGGAGGCCGCCGCGGCGTCGCGGCGCGTGGTGAAGCTGGGACCGGTCGAGACCCGCACGTCGTACTTGCCGGCGGCGAGGTCGTTCAGCAGCACGGTCTCGCCCTGCTCGTTGAGCGCCGGGCGGTTGATCTCGACGAAGCGCTCGGTCTCGTCCTCGCCGATGACCATGACCACGCGGGTCGAGTCGTAGATCTTCGGGATCAGGTCGACCAGGATGCGCCCGGCGTAGCCGAGCGCGATCGCCAGGTTGTCCAGGTAGACGAAGGTGCCCACGTCGCCCTCGCGCTGGCGCTTCTCGATGGCGACGCCCGAGGTCTCGTTCGAAGCCTGGCCCAGGGCTGGCGGATGCAGCCCGGTGGTCGCGTTGATGTCCCGCGCGGCGAGGGTCGCTTCCTGGCCGTAGGCCAGCTGGATCTCGGGCGCCGGCTGGCGCTCGGGCCGGGCGCCGGGCGCTTCCGGGTCCGGCGTATAGGGCAGATAGGCCAGGTTCTTGCGATTCGCCCGCCGCCAGTAGGTCTCGTGCTCGGCGAACATCCTGGCCGTGCCGACGAAGGGCGCCTTGGGCGCCAGCGCGACCGCTTCGGTAGCGGCCGAGCGGCTGTAGTTGTAGATCCGCTGCGGGTCCTTGGCGAAGCGCACGAGCCCATGGGTCACGGTCTCGCGCCCGACGTGCACCTCCTCCCCCAGCACCGGGACGATCGGGATGTGGCGGCCGGGCCAGTCGGTCGGCCCTTCGAGGATCTCCAGCCCGGAGACCAGGTAGGACCGGACCTTGTGGGCGCGCACCCGGCGCAGCCGGAGCGGCGCCAGCCGGGCCAGCTCGGGCTCGGCGATCTCGGTGACGTCACGCACCGCGCCGTCCGGCAGCAGGGCCAGGGTTCGCTCGGCCGGCTGCTTGACCCAGTACTCGGCGACAACGAGGTTTTCGCCGTCGCGCCAGGGGCGCAGGCTCTCGTCGGCGCCCTCCGCCGGGAAGTCGGCCAGGACCGCGCCCGGGTAGGCCGCCCGGAACGCCGCCGGGGTCATGGTCTCGATGATGAAGCAGTATCGCGCGTCTTCCTTGGTGATCTCCTGGGCGTCCGGGTCCCAGGCCACGGCCAGCGGGTTCCTGATCCGCCGGATGCGGATGTCCTGCTCGAAGACGTCGTCGTCGGTGAACTCGGTATCGACCCGGAAGTGCCCGATGCCGCAGGTTGCCGAGGCGTCGACCGCGCCGCTGTAGGCGACCTGGGCCAGGCTGGCGTGCTCGATGGCGCGGATCAGGCCGGTCAGGATCTCGGCCTTCTCCCGGTCGGCGCCGCCGGAGACCGGCTTGACCGTGATGCTCGGCTTGTTGAGCCGCACGTCGCCGGAGACCTGACGAATGAACTGCGGCATCATGTTGATGGTCAGGCAGGGGCGCTCGGCCCGCTCGGCCTTGACGTCGCCGGGCCACTGGTCGCCGGCGCGGAAGCGCAGGTCGTCCAGCATCGCTTCGCGCGAGTCGCGCTCGGCCTCGATGGCGCGGCGGTAGCGCTCCCGGGCCAGGCGCAGGAAGTCTTCGTCTCTGGCGTCGTCCATCACATCCCCATCCAAGAGCTGTCGCCGCCGGGCGCGGCGGAGAAGGGCCCGTCGAGCCGCGGCGTCCTGGCGACCAGCGCCAGCACGGCGGCGTCGCCCCGGTCCGGAGAGCGCCCGATCCGCGCCACGATGTCCTCCTTGGCCTCGACCTGTATGCCGCGGGCGGCCAGCTTCCAGCGCGGCGCGCAGAGGTCGGCCCTGAGCCTGCGGTCGGGCGGCAGGGCGACCTGCTCGCCGTAGTCCGGGTCGAGCGCCTCGCGCAGGGCCCACCACCACTCGGCCCGCTTGTTGACGAAGCCGAGCGCGCCGGTGCGGTCGCGCGCCAGCGAGCGCTCCGAGGCCACCATGCTCCGGCAGGCGACGCCGTTGCCCTTCAGGTGGTCGTAGACCGAGGCGCCGATGCCGATGGCGTCGACGTTGGCCTGCGCCCCGTCGCGCATGGCCGCCACCACCAGCGCCGCGACGCTGGGCCCGTCGGGCGTCGCCTTGCCGGGCCGGACGATCTGGGCCGCGAACCAGTTCCCGTGGCGCGGCGAGACGACGGTCTCGTCGGCACCGCCGCGCGCCGGATCGACCCCGAGGGTCGTCATGGGCTCGGGCGCCCGGTCCTGCCAGCGGGCCTGGGCCTGCTCGACCCAGACGGTCGGGATCACCTGCCAGGGGTCCTCCGCGCGGCCGGCCGTGAAGTCGCCCTTCAGCATCTTCGAGCGCAGCGGCTCGGGCAGGGCCTGCAGCGTCGCCTTGTAGCCCGTGGTCCGGTAGTAGACGTTGTCGTCGACCGCGCTGGGAATGAAGCTGCGGCTGCGCGGCCGGACCGTCTCGCCCTTGTAGGCGAAACCGGCGCCGCTCTCCACTTCGCGGCTCTCGCCGTCCAGCACGGCGAACCAGCGCAGCTCGCCGGGCCTGGCGGGGTTGGGGTGCGCCGGGTCGAGCCAGGGCGCCCAATGCTCGATCACCCAGTCGCCGGCCGCCTCGGTCGGCGGGTTGCCGGCGCAGATGACGCGGCAGCGCTGGGCCGGGTCGCGGGTCCGGTTCCAGCCGATCAGGTACTGGTACTGCGCCTTGAGGAAGTGGGTGATCTCGTCGAAGGCCTTGAGGTCGTGCGGCCGGCCCTGGTAGGCGCGCTCGTCTCCCAGATGCTGGCAGTGCCCGAACTCGAGCCACTCGCAGCGCCCGCCCGGCCGGCGCCAGGCGTGGCGATTCGCGTTGTAACCCCTGCGGTGACCGACGATTTCCTCGGCGCGGCGCGCGATCTCGACCAGCTCGTTGGCCTTGCGCCGGCAGATCAGCGCGCGCCGGTGACGGGTCAGCGCGGCGCCGATCAGGAGGTCGGTCTTACCGCCGCCGGCGGCGCCGCCGTAGAACAGCTCGTCGGCATCACTTTCGAGGGCGTCTCTTTGCGGGCCCGGCTGAGGCAGCCAGCGCGGCGTCCCGGCCGTGAGCAGGCGGTCCAGTTCCTCGCGCTCTTCCGGCTTCAAGCAGCGCAGCGATGCGGTGAAGTCTTTCGGGTTCACTGAGCTCGCCCTGCTCCGAAATGGCCCCAGGGGCGCCGTCCTCGCCGACCGGCGCCGGTTTGCCGAAAGCCCGGTCGAGAATCGCGTTTGCCGCGGAAACCCGGGCGCTCGGGTTGGCCGAGCGGTCGGCCACCACTTCGGCCAGCGCGAGGATGGCGTCCCGCGCGTGGCGGCGCGCAGTCGCGCGAGGGTCGCCGGACTCCGAAGCGTCTGGATCGGGATCGCCGCCGGATCTCCTGGCGCGCCGTTCGTCGGTCATGTCGGTGTCTTGTCTTTCTGAAGGCGCGAGCGCGACGGCAAACGAAAAAGGCCTCGCACTTTGGCGAGGCCCGGACAGACTGATCCACGAGAACAAATAGTGATCAAAACTCGGATTTCAGGCCCGGTCTCGCCGACGCCTCTCTCTCGGACGTATGGGGCCCCTCTTGAGATCCCTACCCGCCTGTGTTTGCCTGCCCTAATGCGTTGAGTCCCGGCGCTCTGTCAGGAGGTATCGGTGACGCAAGCGAGCGAGCGGCGGATCGTTGGCGCCTGCCATTGCGGGAACCTGCGTTTCGAACTCTCCCTGCCGGTCTCCGGCGCGAGAATCCCCGTGCGGGCCTGCAGCTGTAGCTTCTGCCGCAAGCACGGCGGCGTCTACACCTCGCACCCCGAGGGGCGCTTGCGGGTCGACGTCGGCGACCCCGGCATCGTTACGCACTACCGCTTCGGGACCGAGACCGCCGATTTTCACATCTGCCGGCGCTGCGGCGCGGTGCCCGTTGTGACCAGCGAGATCGGCGGGCGGGTCTATGCGGTGGTCAACGTGAACTGCTTCGAGAATATGTCCGCCGACGACTTCGACCGCGCCGTCACCGATTTCGACGGCGAAACCACGGAATCCCGCCTCACGCGGCGGGAGAGGAACTGGATCGCCGATGTCGCCTTCGGGGCACCGTGACCACCGGCAAACCGCCCAGTTCGGCGGCGGTCGATTCAAGCTCGCCTTTGAGAGAAATCCGCGCGATCGGCCGCAGGTGAGCCCGTTAATCAGCTCCTTACCCGCGGCTGTTTGAATCGGCGCGACGGGCGCCCTGCGCCGCCAGCCGAGACGGCTGAACGGAAAGCCAGGCATGGAACAGCAACCAGAACTGGACCGACGGAGCGAGCAAGCGGCCGCTGCAATCCGCGGCAACGGGCAGGCGGCGGCCGGCGAGGATAAGCCCACGGCGGAAGATGCGGAACGGCGGGACTGGTCCGGCGAGCATCCGATCAACCTGCGGCTCTCCGTGCCCCTGCCCTTCTTCCGCTTCTACGTGACGATCGTCGCGGGCAAGGAGCG
>JASJEC010000105.1 GCA_030064845.1 Kiloniellales bacterium | reverse complement strand
CGCCTGGCCCGGCCGTCTGGTCGGCGAGGGCTTCCGGGCGGCGCTCAGCCTGAGCCCGATCGGCCGCGACGTCCGCCAGCGCTTCAAGAAGTGGGAAGACAAGTACGCCCGCAGCGAGAGCGAGGCCGGGAGCGCCCAGAGCTAGCCATACCGTCCCGCCGGCACGGCGGCTTGCCGGCTAATCCGGCAGGGGGATGAACTCGTCCTTGTCGTCGGGCGGCAGCTGGAAGCGGCCGTGGGCCCAGTCGCCCGCGCGCCAGGCCTCCTTGGCGGCCTCGATCTTCTCCTGCGACGAGGCCACGAAGTTCCACCAGATCAAGCGCGGGCCGTCCATGGTCTCGCCGCCGAGCAGCATGAGCCGCGCGCCAGCCTCGCCGGCGGTCATGGTCACCTTGGCGCCCGGACGGAAGACCAGCATCTGTCCCGCGTCGTAGCTCTCGCCCGCCAGGGTGCAGGAGCCCCCGGAGATGTAGACCCCGCGTTCCTCGTGCTCGTCGGGCAGAGGCAGGGAGGCGCCTGCCGCGAGCTGGACGTCGACATAGAACATCTCCGAGAAGGTCTTGACCGGCGCCCGCTCGCCGTAGGCCGTGCCCAGGATCAGGCGGGCTTCCGCGCCCTCCGCCTGGAACGTCGGCAGCTTCTCCGCGGGACAGTGCTCGAAGCCGGGGTCGGTCTCCTCGGCGCTCTTCGGCAGGGCGACCCAGGTCTGGATGCCGAAGATGTCGTGCGCGGCCTCGCGGGTCGGCGCGCTGGTGCGCTCGGAATGCGTAATGCCCCTGCCGGCGATCATCCAGTTGACCGCGCCGGGGTAGATCATCTGGTTGGTGCCCAGGGAATCGCGGTGCTGCAGCTCGCCGCTGTAGAGGTAGGTGACCGTGGCGAGCCCAATGTGCGGGTGCGCGCGCACGTCGATGCCCTTGCCGGGCGCGAAGCAGGCCGGGCCCATCTGGTCGAAGAAGATGAAGGGGCCGACCATCTGGCGCCTGCTCGACGGCAGCACGCGGCGGACCTCGAAGCCGCCGAGGTCGCGGGCGCGCGGGACGATCAGGGTGTCGACGGCGTCGGCCTGGGCGGCCTCCGGGCATTGCGGGTCGAGCGCTTGGTTCCAGCTCAACGGGCGTCTCCTCTGTCTTGCGGGGGCGGTTCAGCCGACCTTGGTCATCTCGGAGAGCGCGACGCTCTCGATGGCGCCCTCCGTGGCGGCGCGGAAGGCGGCGATATGGTCGCTCTCCATGTGGGCGCGCCAGAGCTCGCGCGTCTCCCAGTTCTCGAAGAACAGGAAATGGGCCGGGTCGTCGTTGTCTTGGTGCAGGTCGTACTGCAGGCAACCGGCCTCCGCTCGGGTCGGTGCCACCAGCTTGAGGAGCTCGGCCTTGGCCTGCTCAACCCTGTCGGGCCTGACGCGGATATCGGCGACGATGGTGAGCGTGCTCATGGCGCGGGCCTCCCCCTGCTCCTGGCGCATTCCCTCCGGCATAACTGGGCGCGGCCTCGCCACGGTACCAGAATTTTTTCCACCTAGAGCAGATCCGGTTCTTGACGGAATCGCCATAGGCGATCCGACAAGCCCGGTGAATCTCCTCTAACAAGTTGATATCGAGCGGATCAGAACGTCGGAGAACTCGGCCCGGTCATGGCCGGCGCCCGGTTCCCCGGATCTTCATATTTTCGTGGTAGGAAGCCTGAACAGACCAGCCGCCGCTGTGCGGGCGGTCTGTCGGCGGGGCCCGCCGGGACGCAGGGTCAGGCCGCGCTTGGAATGACGGCGACAAACCGCCATGTTTGCGAAACGCGCACGCCAAGAACAACCCCGTGAAACCGGAGGCCCGCAGCGAAATGAAGCGTCTTACCCCAGATACCGGCCTGAACGGCGGCGCGACGCCGTTCACCCAGCGCTACCGCCTGCCGGAGGCGATCCCTTTCGTCCTGGCCCACCTGGCCTGCCTGGGCGCCATCTGGACCGGGGTCCATTGGGGCGATGTCCTGATCGCCGTCGGGCTCTATGCACTGCGGATCTTCGCGATCGGGGCCGGCTACCACCGCTACTTCTCGCACCGCGGCTTCCGCACCAGCCGTGTCTTCGCCTTCGTCCTGGCCTGGCTTGCCCAGTCCTCGGCCCAGCGCGGCGTTCTGTGGTGGGCCGGCACCCATCGCCATCACCACCGTTTCTCGGACCAGGACGACGACGTGCACTCTCCGGTCCGCCACGGGTTCTGGCACGCCCATCTGGGCTGGATCTTCACGCCGCGCTACCACGCGACCAACCTGGACGCCGTCCCCGATCTGGCCAAGTTTCCGGAACTGCGCTGGCTCGACCGGAACCACTACCTGCCGCCGGTCGTCCTCGGTTTCCTGGTCTGGCTGCTCGCCGGCTGGTCGGGCCTGGTGGTCGGTTTCTTCTGGTCCACCGTGGCGGTCTGGCACGCGACCTTCTCGATCAACTCGCTCGCCCACGTCGTCGGCCGCCGCCGCTACCTGACCGGCGACCAGTCGCGCAACAACTGGTGGCTGGCGCTGCTGACCTTTGGCGAAGGCTGGCACAACAACCATCACCACTACCAGGGCTCGGCGCGCCAGGGCTTCCGCTGGTACGAGTTCGACCTGACCTACTACCTGCTGAAGGGGCTGTCCGCGGTCGGCCTGGTGTGGGATCTGCGCGAGCCGCCGCGGTCGGTCGTGCGCAGCGAGCAGAAGCTCGGCCGGGCAGTGGTCGAGAGAGCCGCCGGCCAGCTTGCCGCCAGCTTCCAGATCGAGCCCATCGTCGCCGCGCTCTCGGCCAGGATGGCCGATCAGAGGGCCCGCCTGGACAGCTCGTTCGACGAACTTCACGGCGAGCTGGTGGAACGCCTGGACCGCTGGCACAGGCACCTGGACGAGAAGGTCGAGACGGCCCGTCACGACGTGACGGAGCTGATTCGAAATGCCCACCTGCCCGAGATGCCCAGCCTCGCCGACCTTCGGACGCGGGCCGAGGACCTCTTCGTCCGCAGCCCCTCGATGAACGAGATCGTCGAGCGCGCGCGCCAGATGCTGTGCGACCAGCTCTGTGAGGCCTTGCTGGTGCGCGAGCCGGCCGTGACACCGGTCAAGCGCTGACAGGAGGGCGGCGCCGACAAAAAGGCGCCGCCACCGCCAAGAGGGCTTCGGCGCGGGGTAACATTTCCGGCACTGCCGTCGATTGAAGTGAACCGCGTCCGACTCTACCTCTTTTATGCCTTCCGATTCGGCTTTACACTAATTGAGGCAGCGCCAACCGAAGTGGTCCGCCGCGGCAGACCCTATTTGAGCGGTCCGGTCGGCGCGAGCGAAGTCGTGCAGGGAAGACGGCCGTGAGGCGCAAGACGTTGCGAGGGTTGCTTCTCGGGGTCACGCCCGTGCTGGTCGTGGCGGCGGTCGGCTACGTCTACGCCACCGGGGGGCGCTACGTCACCACCGAGAACGCCTACGTCAAAGCCGAGATCATCACGGTCAGCGCCAACGTGGACGGCCAGGTCGTCCGGGTTCTGGCCCGCGACAACCAGCGCGTCGAGGCCGGCGACCTCCTCTTCGACCTTGATCCCCGGCCCTTCGAGACGGCGATCGCGGCGGCCGAGGCGGAGCTCGCTCATGTGCGCCAGAAGATCTCTTCGCTGCGGGCCCACTACCGGGAGGGCCAGATGGAAGTGGCGGCCGCCCGGGAGCGCATCCGCTACCTGGAGATTGCCCACCAGCGGCAGCAGCAGCTCCTGGTCAAGGGCCATGGCACGCAGGTCCGGTTCGACGAGACCGAGCACAGCCTCGCCATGGCGCGCCGCCGCCTCGCCGTGGTGCAGGAGAACAACGCCATGGTGCTCGCCGATCTCGGCGGCAGTCCCGAGCTGTCGGTGGAACGGCATCCGCTCTTCATGAAGGCCGAGGCGGCGCTGACCCGCGCGACCCTCGACCTGGACTATGCCTCGGTGCGCGCGCCGTCGGACGGCACCCTCAGCAACGTGACCCTGCAGAGCGGAGAGTATGTCGAAGCCGGCGACCCGCTGTTCGCGCTGGTCACGATCGACCAGCCCTGGATCGAGGCCAACCTCAAAGAGGTCCAACTGACCCATGTCCGGGTCGGTCAGTCCGCCACGGTCGTCGTCGACAGCTATCCCAACGTGACGTGGCAGGCCCGGGTCGAGAGCATCAGCCCCGCGACCGGCGCGGAGTTCGCCATCCTCCCGCCGCAGAACGCCACCGGCAACTGGGTCAAGGTCGTCCAGCGCATCCCGGTCCGGCTCCGCCTGGAGAATCCCGATCTCGAGCGGACCCAGAGTCCGGAGTCGGCCGAGGGCGCGGACGTCGCCGCCCCACTCGGCGTGGGTCAGGACCTGCTCCGCGCCGGCATGACCGCCACGGTCCGTATCGACACGGGCGAGGAGCGCAAGCCCGCCGCCGTGTTCGGGCGTGTGCTTGCCGGTCCGGCCGAAGAGTAGGCGTGGTTCCCTTCGGTCCGGCGCCAGGCGGCGGGCGCTTTCCCCAGGCGCCCCGGTGAGCCGTGGCGAGCGGTGACGCGGCGGCCGGGGCCGGGGCGGCCGGCGAAGCGGCGCCGCCGAGCGCGATCACCGGGCGGGGGCTGCTGATCGTCTTTTGCTCGGCGCTGGGGACGGCCGCCTACTCCTTTACCTGGAATTCCGTCGGTGTCGCCCTGCCGCATATGCGCGGCGCCTTCTCGGCGACCACGGATCAGATCACCTGGGTGATGATCGCCTTCGTCATCGGCAGCGCGATGACCACGGCCTCGGTCGGCTGGTTCGCGGCGCGCTTCGGGCGCAAGCGGGTCTACCTCACGGCTGTGCTCGGCTACACCCTGACCCTGCTCGGCTGCGCGCTGGCCACAAGCCTCGAGGAAGCTGTCGCCTGGCGCTTCGTCCAGGGCGTTTTCGGCGCCGTGCTGATTCCCGTTGGGCAGACCATCGCGATCAGCGCCTTTCCGCCGGAGCGCTATACCCAGGCCAGTGCGCTCTGGGCCATGGGCTTCGTGACCTCCAACGTGGTCGCGCCGGCGATCGCCGGCTTCCT
The DNA here is from genome assembly GCA_030064845.1 of Kiloniellales bacterium. Lineage (NCBI taxonomy): Bacteria > Pseudomonadati > Pseudomonadota > Alphaproteobacteria > Rhodospirillales > Kiloniellales bacterium. Next base: position 3,981 of record JASJEC010000105.1, on the reverse strand, counting down.
GATCGACAACTACGGCTGGCCCTGGATCTTCTATGTCACCATTCCCATCGGCCTGGCGATCTTCGCCGCCGCCTGGCTGCTGGTGCCGGACGAGGGGCGCGAGCAGAAGCGGCTCGACTGGATCGGCTTCACCACGCTGATCCTCGGCGTTGCGATCCTGCAGTTGATGCTGGCCCGGGGCGAGCGCCTCGACTGGTTCGACTCGACGGAGATCGTGGTCGAGGCGCTGGTCGCCGGCATCCTGCTCTATGCCTGCCTGGTCCACACCCTGACCGCGCGCCGGCCATTCCTGGAGCGCGCCCTGTTCGCCGATCGCGACCTGGTTCTCGGGATCATCTTCATCTTCCTGATCGGGGCCGCGCTGTTCCTGCCGCTGCTTCTCCTGCCCCTGCTGCTGCAGCAGATCGGCGGCTATCCGGCGATCGAGACCGGCTATCTTCTGCTGCCCAGGGGCATTGGCTCGGTGCTGGGCCTCCTCCTCATCGCACGCCTGCGCGACCGCGTCGACCCCCGCGCCATCCTCTGCTTCGGGCTGTTCGTCACCGCCCTGTCGACTTGGCTGATGAGCGGGTGGACCGTCGAGGTGCGGCCGAGCGACGTGGTGCTGGCGAGCTTCCTGCACGGCTCTGCGGCGGGCGCGGTCTGGGCGCCGCTCAACACCCTGACCCTGTCGCGCCTCAGCGAGCGCCTGCGCGACCAGGGCTTCGCGCTGTTCTACCTCTGCTTCGACATGGGCAACGCCATCGGCACCGCCTTGATCATCGGCATGCATACGCGCCACGGGCAGATCAACCGCGCCGTGCTCGGCGAGCAGATCACCCCCTTTCACGAGCAGGCGCGGTCCCGGCAACTCGACGATGTCTGGTCGCTCACCGAGGTGCCGGGCCTCGCCGCGCTCTCCGAGGAGGTCACCCGCCAAGCCAACATGATCGCCTATAACAACGCCTTCCTGGTCCTGGCCATCATCATGGCCGGCCTGATCCCCTTCGTTCCCCTTTTCCGCAAACTGCCCAAGCGCTAGCGAGCCCGGGTTGCCGGGCGCCGCGCGGTTCCGGCAAACCCGGACCTGCGCTAGCAGGCCGCCGAAAAAAGCCCGGAGCCCTTGATCACGGTCATCCTTCGACAAGCTCAGTATGAGGGTAAGTGTCTGAAACATATCGTCCTCACCCTGAGCTTGTCGAAGGGTGATGGTGCCGACTGTGCGCTTTTCCAGCAGCCTGCTAGAGGCGCTTGCGGCCCATCAAGAAGAGCAGCGCCTGGCGCATGCGGACCAGGGCCCGGTAGAAGGCTTCGCCGGCGATGCCGGGGCGCATAAGGGCGCCCAGCGCCCGGTTGGGCAGGCGCCGCCGGGTGGCGAGCTGGGACAGTCGGTGCATGCAGGCCCGGCCGTAGTAGAGCGCGCCGTCTTCCTGCAGGACCATGCCCTCGTCGAGATCGAGCCCGAGGCCCGTGACCAGGTCGACCTCGGGGCCCGCATCGCGCGCGTTAAGCACGCGCAGGCCCGGCAGTTCCGCGCTGATGCGCGCGAAGCGGCTGTAGGCCGTGCAGAAGGGACAATCGCCGTCGTAGAGCACCCAGGGCGTCGCAGCGAGGGCGTGGTCCTGCCCGAGCATGATGCGGCCGAGGGCCTCGGGGGGCGTCGCGCTCACTTCGCAATCGTGCACCGGATCTCCCTGTCCTGCCCTTGCGAGCGGCAATCGTCGACGGCGGGGAAGCCGACGGTCTCGAGGGCCTCTGCGAAGGTGGGCCTCACCCAGCCGCCGGCGTCGCGCATGACTTCCTCTATATGGCGCAGGGGCTCGGTATTCACAGTGTTGAGCCAGGCGCTGTGGCCGAAGCCGGGCCGTTCGGCGCCCAGATCGACCGTCGGATCGATCAGGTACACCGGCCGGCGGTTGTTGTAGCCGACCGGCATGATCACGTGCACGGCGACCTCGTCGGTCCCGTAGCGTTCGCGATAGCGCTCCGCCACCTGGTTCGCCAATTGGCGCATCATCCCCGGCCGGGTCGAGACCTTGCGGTATTGGCGCCGCGACAGGCTCCATTCGAGCCGGGGGAAGATCACCAGATCCCGCTCGGGCACGAGCACGGCCATGACGAATCCCGGCGACCAGCGATCGATCAGCTTCATGCGCCAGGAGAACTTATGCGCCTCGTAGGTCCAGGCGACGTCGCCCGGATAGAAGTAGTGCCGGAGCGGGAAGAGCGCCTGAAACCCGAGCCAGAGCACGCCAACCGTCAGCAGCGCGGCCTGCCGCCGCGACAGCGCCGACACGGGGTTCGCCAGGGCCGCCGCGCCGGTCTCGTGGGGCGCCTGCAGGCCGAGCAGCCGGCGCGGCCAGTCCGGGTCGAAGAACAGCGTGGTCAGGGCGATGGTCATCCACGGAAAGATGCCGATGTTGAAGACGAAATGGTTGGTCAGGTGAAAGCCGACGTAGAGCAGGAACACGGGCATGCGGGTCCGCTTCCAGAACAGCAGCGGCGCGCCGATGATGTGCAGTGCGATCGAGCCGTAGGCGCCGACCGCGACGGCCCAGTCGTACTGCCAGATCGCGCCGAAGAAGACCTCGTCCTGGGCATCGAGCAGCCACGTTCTGAGCGGCTCCAGGCGCAGCCAGTCCTCGTTGATCTTTACCAGGCCGGCGTAGAGCAGGACGATCTCCACCTGCAGCCGGGCCAGCAGCAGGTAGAAGGCGGCCACGGTGTGGCCCGACCTGGCGCCGCCGAAGATCAGCCGGTCGAGCGCGAAGACGCGGTTCGCCGGGCAAGCCGCGAAGAGCAGGCAGACGAGGATCAGCAGGTAGTAGTGATTGAGGTAGTACTCCTCGGCGAGGAGGAAGCCGTAGGTGATCAGCAGCGTCGCGGTCACCATCGCCAGACGGTAGACCAGCCCGGCCGCGACGCAGGCGCCGCAGACGAACAGCAGGACCTTCAGATAGGCCGCCGCCTCGGGACTTTCCGGCAGCCAGTGGAACCAGTCGTAGCGGAATACGTAGTCCCGCCCCTCGTTGGGCGAGAAGAAGTAGTCGCCCTTCCTGACCGCATCGACGCAGATCAGGATCCCGAGCAGGACACGCACGACGGCGAGCGAGGCGCCGTCGACCCGCTCGGCGAACAGCCCGCTGGCGTAGGCCGACATGCCGCCGAGCAGACCCGCCCCGCCGGTCCGGCTGCGCCCTCCGCTCCCTGCTGCCGCCGCGTCACTGGCCATGCCCCGGCTCCTCGGATTGCCTGGAAAACACCCGGAAAACCCTACATCGGAAGTGTTACGAAATAACACGCCATACGTGCAGCGGACCCCCGGCCGGCCTTGCCCCCCCTCAGCCTTGCTCCCTGGCCGCCGGGTTCTCGCGCGGCCGGTCGAGCGTGGCGACCAGGGCGGCCGCGAGCAGCAGCGCGAGGGCCGCCGCGAGGCTGGGCAGCTGGAAGCTGCCGGTCGCGTCGTAGGCCAGGCCGGCCAGGGCGGGTCCGACGATCTGGCCGAACCCGAAGGCCGCCGTCATGGCCGCCAATATCCGGCGGGGATCGCCCCCGGCGAGGCGCCGCGCCCCGACCAGGCCGAGCGCGGTTAGTCCCATGAAGGTGCCGCCGAGCAGCGCCGCCGCCAGGGCCAGGGCGAGCGGCTCGGTGGAGATCACGCTGGCGGCGACGCCGGCGGCCTCGACCAGGCAGGCCAGCGCGAAGGCGCGGTAGAGACCGAGCCGGTTCGACGCCCAGGTCCAGAACGCGACCGAGGGCGCGGCGGTCAGGCCGACCAGGAGCCAGGCCACGGGCTCCACGACCCTGAGCTCGGGCGCGGCGCGCACGATGTCGACCAGGAAGGTCGCGGTAATCACGTAGCCGAAGCCGAACAGGCCGTAGGCCGCCACCAGGCGCACCAGGCCCGGGCGCCGCCGGCCCGCGTCCGGCCTGGCCGCCGCCGGCGCGTGCCCGGTTTCCCGCGGGACCGCCCGCACGACGAAGAGCAGCGCGGCGAGCGAC
>JASJEC010000104.1 GCA_030064845.1 Kiloniellales bacterium | reverse complement strand
CGTTCTCACGCTTGTTAGCGGCGCACCACGGGTTTCGACGGCACGGGTTTCACCGGCCGCGGAGTGCGCAGCCGATGCCGAACGCAACCACGTCGCCGGCGACTGAAACACCCCGGTGCAGAAGCGCCGCGGTCAGGGCGGCCGGTTCGCCGATGACCACGCCCAGGCCAAGAGTGATGACGCTCTCGCGCACCCCTAACCCGCCGGGGGCGCCAGGGGTGATCAGGCCGGCAACCCAGGCCGCGGCGAAGACCACCATCGATAACGAGAGAGGAGCGGCAGCGGCCGTTGCGGCGATCCCGGTGACAAGCTGGAGGGAAACGCCGAGAACGGCAAACGCCACCAAGTGAATGAGCAACACGAGAAGCACGCTGCGCAGGCCGAGCCGGGCCAGGGGCTCGAGCAGCCCGTAGCGCCGCAGCAGCGTTGCCGCCACCAGAACACCCGCCAACGTTGCCGCGAGCAACCCCCCCGCGACCATGAGGTCGTCCGCCGCGGGAAAGACGGAACCGATCGCGTCGCCGACACCGGGCAGCAGCCACAGCCCCACCAGTGCGAGCGCGAGCCCCGCTGCCACCACCAATGCCGTCTCGGCCACGAGGGCCAGCCCGGCGGCGGACGGCGATGCCCCGTCCTTCACGGAGAGCGCGACCCGCCCGGCGAGGTGGGCGACATTACCCGGCAGGTACTTGCCGATCTGTGCCGTCAGAAGTTGTGATTCCGCGGCCCAGCGCCCCGGGCGCTCGCCGAAGCTGACGAGCAGGATCCTCCAGACCGTCGCCCCCATGACCAGCACGGAAACATAGAGCGCGGTCGCGCCGGCGAGGTTTCGCCAGACGGCGGCCTCCGACAGGTCGACTCCCGGCGCCGAGCCGCCATAGCGGTAGAGCACCCAGCCCGTGACGAGGACGCTGACGGCGGCCCCGATGATCTTTACTCCGCGGCGCATCGGTCAGGCCAACCGTGCGAGCGCGATATAGCCGGGGCCGAGATCCGTCCGCAGGAATGGACGCTGCAAATGGCAGAATGCGGCCATGACAAGCACGATCGGCCAGCTCGCGAACACCGGCCAGATACGCCTCTCGATGCGCCGGTCCGAGCCGCTTTCGTCTGTCAGTGCGCTCACATCGAGCCCGGCTTGCGTTTTCTCTCGGAGCTGCCGGCCGTATGCCCAGGCACGCACGCGCTGCACAAGGTTGGCGAGCGGAAAGCCGTAACACTCGATCCGGTCGACAATGAATCCCGCCGCCTGAAGTTTCTCGATGAGCTCGTGGCGCTCATAGCGGCGCACGTGACCCGCCCATTCGTCGTTCTTGCTCCACATTTCGGGATGTGCGGGAGACGACACCATCAATCGCCCGCCGGGTGCCAGCATTTCCCGCCACTCCCGCAAGGCTCCGACATCGTCTTCGATATGTTCGAGAACCTCGAAAGCGCAGACCAGATCGAACGCGCGGGTCCAGTCATCGCCAGGTGCCGCGTGGACCGAGATCGGCCCACCTTCCGGATGGAGATGTTTGGCCAGAGTCAAGGCCTGCGCCGAACGGTCCAGTCCAGCACCGCGGAATCCCCGCTCCGCGAGGTCCCTCAGAAGCGCGCCGGGCCCGCAGCCGATGTCGAGCACGCGGCAGGGCGGGACATCGCGCAGCAGATGGAGCACTCTGTGACGCCGCAACAGGTAGCTCGGCGCCGGAACCCAGTTGAGCCCGGGAAGCGCCGGCCCGTACACCGGATGCAAGACGACCTCGTTCGACGTCACGGCATGACCCTCTAACGCCGTTCCTGGCAATCGCAGAACTCCCACAGTTCCGCTTTGGCGGCAACGGTGTTTGCGCCGTCGGGGGGGCGCCCGTCTCGACGCACAGTCTCATGCATCGGCGTTGCCCGCTGCCGCATCCGCCCCGGTCAGTCGCTCCAACTCTGCCCGAAGGCGCAGGCCGATCGCGGCGGGAGAGATCCGGTCGAGCACGGCGTCGGGCGGCTGCGGGCAGCCTTCCCGCTCCAGCGCGGCGATGGCATCGATCAGGGCCTGCGGGTCACCGCGCGGCACCAGCTTCACACCGGGCGTCTCCGACGGGAACAACTCGCGCATTGCCGGCGAGTCCATGGAGACGACCGAGCGCCCGACCGAGAGCACCTGGTACACCTTGTTCGGGACGACGGACGCGGCCTTCTGCGACTCGCCGAAGATGCCCAGGCAGATATCGGCCCCGGCGATCCGCTCCTTCAACATCTCGTAGGGCACCCACTTCTCCCACTGGAGGTGCGCCATCGGATTTCCATCGAGATATTCGCGCACTTGGCCTTCCTCCTGGCCGGAGCCGATCAGGAGCCAGCGATAGCCCCGGCCGCCCGGCGAGGCAGCGGCCTCCAGAATCGTGCGCACGCCGTGGAGGGGGATGAACTGGCCGTAGAACAGAACAGTGACCGTCCCGCCATGGGAAGCCGGTGGCGGGATGCGGGGAAACTGCTCCGGTTCGACCCCGACCGGGACCCAGCCCACCCGCCCAGGCGCCAGCGAGAAGGTCTGCTCGATACCGCGGGCGTGGGGGCCGGTATCCATCAGCACCCGATCGGCCAGGCGGCAGGCAAGCCACTCAATTGCCCAGAGACAGCGCGACGCGAAGCCTCCGCGCTTCACGAGCTGACGGTCCAGCACCACCGTGTCGTAGAGTGAGATGAACATGTCCCAGGCAATCGGAACGCCCCGAAGCCTGGCAAAGAGCCATAGCACGAGCACATCGAGCTGCCCCAGATAGGCGATCACCACCGCATCGTGCCGCGGCGCCTTGAGATAGCGCCAGATCAGCCCGGGATAGGCCAGCAGCCAGCGCAACAAGAACGTGATCCGTTGGGCTAGACCGATCTGGGTCTTGTCCTCGACCCCCCGCCATAGGTCGGCATGGATTTCCACGACATCCACGCCGGATTGCCTCAGACCGGCCAGGAGAATGCGCGTGCGCGGCTTGCCCAGGTCGTAGGTGCCCCAGAATACGACCTTCATTTTCCACCCCGGAATCGCGCGAATCCGCCCTCGCTCCCGTGCGATCATAACAAGATGGCCCAGTAGCAGAAGTGCCCGTCTCCGGCGGCGGCCGGAGACCGAACCGAATCGGACAGAAGAGATCAGGGTCGAGATCCGAAATGACACCGCAAGAGCAATTGCTCTCGCTGGCGCGCTATCCTTTTTCGTTTCAAGTCCGGCGCGACGGCCGAAGTCCTTTGAAGGGATACACGGTAACTCTCCTCTGCCGTTGGCCCGAAAAATGTCAAAACAATTTCGGCGGGACTCTGATACGGTGAAAATCTGATCCATGTCAGGGGGAGACTCATGCCGACACGCATCATCCATCTCATCAATCCCAAGACCCGCTCCTTCACCACCCGGCCGATGTATTTCAACCGGGCGCTCTATTCGCCTCTGGCGGGCCTTCTGACCGTCGCCGGGCTGATACCCCGAGACAAGTATGAGGTGGTGCTGACCGACGAGAACATCGAAGACATCGACTTCGATCTCAAGGTCGACATGGTCGGCATTTCCGCCATGACCAGCTACGTGAAGCGCGGCTACGAGATCGCCGACGAGTTCCGCCGGCGCGGCGTGCCGGTCGTGATGGGCGGCGTCCACCCCAGCTTCATGACCGAGGAAGCGCTGACCCATTGTGACGCGGTCGTGGTCGGCGAGGCCGACATGGTCATGGGCAAGGTGCTCGACGACCTAGAGGCGGGCCAGCTCAAGGGCATCTACAAGGCCAAGGGCCTGCATCCCATGGTCGACATGCCCATGCCGCGCTATGACCTGGTCAAGCAGAACCGCTACGTCAACCGCACCTTCATCCAGACCTCGCGAGGCTGTCACCACGGCTGCCACTTCTGCTCCGAGCACATGATGAACGGCCTGAAGTTCCGCTACCGGCCGGTCGACGAGGTGATCCGCGAGATCGAGAGCTGCGGCCAGAACTTCATCTCGCTCAACGACGCCGATTTCTTCGGCACGCCGGAGCGCCCGAAAGAGGTCATGCGCGCTCTCAAGGGGCGCGGCATCAAGTGGCAGGCCGGCGTGACCAGCAAGCTGGCCCTGAACGACGAGCTTCTCGAGCTGGCGGCCGAGAGCGGCTGCTTCATGCTCTCGATCGGTTTCGAATCGATATCGCGCGAGACCCTGACCAGCGTCCACAAGCACGTCAACCGGCCGGAGAACTTCCAGCGCCTGGTCGAGAAGATCCACAGCTACGGGATCATGGTCTTCGGGCTCTTCATCTTCGGCTTCGACAGCGACGACCCCTCGGTGTTCGACGAGACGGTCAATTTCAACATCGACGCCAACTTCGACATGTGCGCCTATTCGGTGCTGACGCCCTATCCGGGGACGCTCCTGTGGTACCAGATGAAGAAGGACGTGGTGTCCTACGACTGGAACCTCTACGACCAGGCGCACATCACCTATCAGCCCAAGAGCATGGAGCCGGACGTGCTGCGCGCCGGGCACCTGCGCGCCTACGAGCGCTTCTACTCCCTGCCGTCCATAGCGCGGCGCATGCCGCGGCCGGGCTCGCGCAGCCTGGCCCAGTTCAGCATCTACAACATGTTCTTCCGCAAGGGCGAGGTGACCGGCCGCGACATCGAGAACGCCGTCGCAGCGCCGACCCCCGAGCCCAGCTTCGTCCCGCGCCCGCCGCTCATGCCGCTCAAGCGCGAATGGCGCGACGTCGTCGAGAAGGGGATCAAAGAGAACGAGGCCAGCGTAGCGGCGCAGGGATAGGCACGCGACAGGCGGTCCGAGGGAACTGGATTTCGGACGACCGATGGCGGCCCGCACTGGCCTGATGCGACGGAAAGGACCATGATGGACTGGGCGTGAAGGCCGCTCCGCCGATCGGCGCGGCCCGTTCCCGTGTCGGCCATGGACCGGTGTTGCAGTCATGCATGAGATGGCGCTCTGCGAGAGTCTGATCGGTGTCATCGAGGATCAGGCGGAGGTGCACGCCTACAGCCGGGTAAAGACGGTCTTCCTGGAGATCGGCACGCTCGCCTGCGTCGAGCCCGAGGCGCTCCGCTTCACCTTCGACCTCGTGACCCGTGGAACGTTGGCCGAAGGCGCGGCCCTGGACATCACCGAGACCCGGCCCGAAGCCTGGTGCATCGCCTGCCGTCATCCGGTCTCGGTTGATCAGCCTTACGACCCCTGTCCCGACTGCGGCGGCCATCGATTGGAGCTGTCCGGGGGCAATGAGCTGCGGATCAAGGAATTGGAGGTCGAGTGATGTGCACGGTATGCGGCTGCGGCCAGGACGAAACCCGCACCGAAAACCGGGAGGGCAGGGACCGGGGCGTCGCGGGCGATCACCATCACCACCACGATCATGACGCCCAACACCATCACTACGGCCTGGGAACGGCCGGGGCCCACGCGCCGGGCTTGAGCCAGGCACGCATGGTGCAGATCGAACAGGACATCCTCGCCAAGAACGACGGCTATGCCGCCAGAAACCGCGACTTCCTGGAAGCCCGCGGCATCCTCGCGCTCAATCTCGTCTCCAGTCCGGGGTCCGGCAAGACCAGCTTGCTGGTGCGCACGATCCAGGACCTCGAGGGCGGCGTCGACCTGTCCGTGATCGAGGGCGATCAGCAGACCAGCAACGACGCCGCGCGCATCCGCGCCGCCGGCGCGCGGGCGGTCCAGGTCAACACCGGCAAGGGCTGCCATCTCGACGCCCACATGGTCGGCCACGCGCTCGAGAGCCTGGACCCGAAGGAGGGCGGGCTGCTCCTGATAGAGAACGTCGGCAATCTCGTCTGCCCGGCCGCCTTCGACCTCGGCGAAGCGCATAAGGTGGTCATCCTCTCGGTGACCGAGGGCGAGGACAAGCCGCTCAAGTATCCGGACATGTTCCGCGCCGCCGATCTCATGCTCCTGAGCAAGGTCGATCTGCTGCCGCACCTCGACTTCGACGTGGCGCGCTGTCTGGCCTACGCCGAGCGGGTCAATCCGCGCATCCGCATGATCGAGGTCTCGGCAAAGAACGGCCAGGGTCTGGCCGACTGGTACGCCTGGATCGAGACGGCGCACCGGCTTGCCCGAGCTGGCCGATCGCCGCTGACGGCGGCCGAGTAGGGGTCTCGACATGTGCCTGGCCTTGCCCGCGAAGGTGATCGCAATCGACGAGGCGAGCGAAACTGCGACGGTGGCGCTCAGCGGAGTCCGGAAGAGGGTCTCCATCGCCCTTGTCGACTCCGTGGCGCTCGGCGACTACCTGCTAATCCACGTCGGCCACGCGCTCAACAAGATCAGCGCCGCGGAGGCCGAGCGGACCCTGGCGCTGATGGTCGAGGCGGGCCTGATCCCGGCCGGGGACGAAGGTGCGGGCGAGGGGAGCGCCTTGGCATGAAGTACGTCGACGAGTTCCGCCGCCGCGATCTGGCCCGCGGTCTGGCACGCGCCATCGCGGCGGAAGCCGACCCGGCGCGCGGCTACAACCTGATGGAGTTCTGCGGCGGGCACACCCACGCGATCTTCCGCTTCGGGGTGCAGGACCTGATGCCGGAAAACCTGCGCTTCGTGCACGGCCCGGGCTGTCCGGTCTGCGTTCTGCCGGTCGCGCGGATCGAGAACGCCATCGAGCTCGCGGAGCGGCACGGCGTCATCCTCTGCACCTACGGTGACATGATGCGCGTGCCGGCCGGCAAGAGGCGCAGCCTGCTCAAGGCCAAGGCCGGCGGGGCCGACGTCCGCATGGTCTATTCCACCCAGGACGCGCTCGCCATCGCGCGCAAGGCCCCGGAACGCCAGGTCGTGTTCTTCGCCATCGGCTTCGAGACGACCACGCCGCCGACCGCGCTGGCGATCAAGCAGGCCGCCGCCGAGGGACTCGAGAACTTCAGCGTCTTCTGCAACCACGTGCTGACCCCGGCGGCGATCCGGCACATCCTGGAATCGCCCGAGGTGGGCGAGCAGGGAAGGCTCTCGATCGACGGCTTCCTCGGACCGTCCCATGTCAGCTCGGTGATCGGCAGCCGGCCCTACGCCTTCGTCGCCGAGGCCTATCGGCGCCCGATCGTCATCGCGGGTTTCGAGCCGCTCGACGTGATGCAGTCGGCGCTCATGCTGATCCGGCAGCTCAACGAAGGACGCCACGAGGTCGAGAACCAGTACCGCCGGGTGGTGACGCCGGAAGGCAACCTGAAAGCGCAGGCGCTGGTCGCCGAGGTCCTGACGCTGCGCCGCAGCTTCGAATGGCGCGGCCTCGGGCCGGTGCCCGAGAGCGCGCTCGAGATCAGGGAGTCCTTCGCGGCCTTCGATGCGGAACGGCGTTTCGACATCACGCCGAGCGACCGGGGCGACGTGAAGGGCTGCCTCTGTCCGAGCATTCTGCGCGGCGTCAAGAAGCCGACCGACTGCAAGCTGTTCGGAACGGTCTGCACGCCGGAGAACCCCATGGGATCCTGCATGGTCTCCTCCGAAGGGGCCTGCGCCGCCTACTGGACCTACGGCCGCTTCCGCGACGCCGGCGGGACGCGGCGCAAAAGGGAGCAGGCGGCGTGAACGCGGTCGACAAGCGTTTTGCCACGCGACTCGACACGCGCTCGGGCGGCATCGACATGAGCCACGGCGGCGGCGGGCGCGCGACCGCGCAGCTGGTCGCGGAGCTGTTCATGCGCCACCTCGACAACCCGCTGCTGAACCAGGGCAACGACCAGGCCTGCTTTCCCGCGCCCAGCGGCCGCATGGTGATGACCACCGACGGCCATGTGGTTTCGCCGCTGTTGTTTCCCGGCGGCGATATCGGCTCGCTCGCCGTGCACGGCACGATTAACGACGTCGCCATGGCCGGCGCCCGGCCGCTCTATCTCTCCGCCGCCTTCATTCTGGAAGAAGGATTTCCGCTGGCCGACCTGGAGCGGATCGTGATCAGCATGGCCGAGGCCGCCACCGCCGCCGGCGTGTCCATCGTGACCGGCGACACAAAGGTGGTCGAGGCGGGGAAGGGCGACGGCGTCTTCATTGCCACCACGGGGGTCGGGGTGGTGCCCGACGGGATCGAGATCTCCGGCGATCGCGCGGAAGCGGGCGATACGATCCTGGTCAGCGGCAACATCGGCGACCACGGCATCGCCATTCTCTCGAAGCGCGAGAATCTGGAGTTCGAGACCGAGATCCGCTCGGACAGCGCCGCGCTGCACGGCCTCGTCGCGGCCATGGTCGAGGCCGTGCCCTCGATCCACTGTCTGCGCGATCCCACGCGCGGCGGCCTGGGCACGACGCTCAACGAACTGGCCCGGCAGTCGGGCGTCGGCATGCGTGTTCGCGAGGACGCGATCCCGATCAAGCCCGATGTGGCGGCGGCCTGCGAGCTGCTGGGGATCGACCCCCTCTACGTCGCCAACGAGGGCAAGCTGGTCGCGATCTGTCCCGCGGCGCAGGCCGAGCGCCTCCTGTCGGCCATGCGGTGTCATCCGCTGGGTCGCGACGCCTCGATCATCGGCCAGGTGGTGGCGGACGAACACGGCTTCGTCCAGATGGAAACCGGCTTCGGCGGGCAGCGCATGGTCGACTGGCCGGCCGGCGAGCAGCTGCCGCGGATCTGCTGAGCCGTGAGTGTGCGTCTGTCGGCTGACGACGGTATGACGGCCGAGGCCGTTTCGGTCCGGATACGGGGCCTGGTCCAGGGCGTGGGCTTCCGTCCCAGCGTGTGGCGTTTGGCGCGCGACCTGGGACTGGCCGGCGAGGTGCGCAACGACGGCGACGGCGTTTTGATCCGCGCCTGGGGGTCGGCAGGCGCGCTGCGCGGATTTCTCGACCGCCTGCCGCGCGAGGCGCCGCCGCTGTCGCGGATCGACCGCATCGAGGTCGCGCCCCTGG
>JASJEC010000103.1 GCA_030064845.1 Kiloniellales bacterium | reverse complement strand
CCGGCCAGCGCCGCGACGCGCTCGGCATCGTCGAAGACCGGCGCCGTGAGGGCGGTCGGGAAGAAGCCGGGCGCGATGGCGTTGCAGGTGACGCCGTCGGCGGACCAGGCCTCGGCCATGGCCCTGGTCAGCTGGGCAACCCCGCCCTTGGAGGCGCCATAGGCCATGCCGTTGGCGAAGGCGCGCGACGACTGGAGCGAGGCCATGTTGACCACCCGGCCCCAGCCCTTGGCCCGCATGCCGTCGACCAGGGCGCGGGCGAGGAAGAAGGGGGTCGAGAGATTGATCGCGAGCGTCGCGTCCCAGCTCTCCGGCGAGATCGCCTCGGCGGGCTCGCGGAAGTTGACGCCGGCCGCGTTGACCAGGATGTCCGGCGCGCCGAAGGGCTCCGCCATGCGGGCCGCCGGCGCGTCCAGCGCCCGGTAGTCGGCGAGGTCGGCCGGCACCGCGGCGGCGCGGCCGCCGCCGGCCTCGATCTCCGCCGCCGCCGCGGCCAGTTCCGCTTCCCGCCGGGCGACCAGCACGACCGCCGCGCCGGCGCCGGCCAGGGCCTGGGCCAGGCTGAGCCCGATGCCGGAGCTGGCCCCGGTGACCACGGCCACCTTGCCGCTGAGGTCGAAGAGGCCGGCCACGCTTCAGGCCTCGAGCTCGAACTGCTCGCCCGGGAAGTACTTCTCGAGGCGGATGTCGCCCGAGCGCGCATGGCCGACCATGCCTTCGAGACGGGAGATCCGCGCGGTGACCGCGGCGATGTCCCGGTTGGCTTCCCGGTTCATGCGCTGCCAGGTCAGGATCTTGATGAACTTGTGCACCGAGAGCCCGCCGGAATAGCGCGCCGCGCCCTTGGTCGGCAGGATGTGGTTCGGGCCCGAGGTCTTATCGCCGAAGGCGACCGTGGTCTCCTCGCCGAGGAAGAGCGAGCCGTAGTTGGCGAGATTGTCCAGCCACCAGTCCAGGTCCGCTGCATGGACTTCCAGGTGCTCGGCCGCGTAGTCGTCCGAGACCCTGACCGCCTCTTCCCGGCTGTCCACCACCACGACCTCGCCGTAGTCGCGCCAGGCGGCCTCTGCGTTCTTGCGGTTGAGCTCGGGCAATAGCGCGATGTGCTTGGGCACCAGGGCCATGGCCTCCTCGGCCAGCGCGGGCGAGGTAGCGATCAGCCAGGCCGGCGAGTTGTAGCCATGCTCCGCCTGGCTCACCAAGTCGCAGGCGACCACGTCGGGGTCGGCGGTCTCGTCGGCGATGATCGCGATCTCCGTGGGGCCCGCGAACATGTCGATGCCGACCCGGCCGTAGAGGATGCGCTTGGCTTCGGCGACGTACTGGTTGCCCGGGCCGACCAGGATATCGGCCTCGGTGCCGGTGAAGAGGCCGAACGCGAGGGCCGCCACGCCCTGCACGCCGCCCAGGCAGAGGATGTCGTCGGCGCCGCAGAGGTCGAGCGCGAAGACGATCGCCGGATCGATGCCCTGGGCGTCGCGCGGCGGCGAGCAGGCGATGACCCGCTTGACCCCGGCGACCTTGGCGGTGGTGGCGCTCATGATGGCCGATGCGACGTGGGCGTAGCGCCCGCCCGGCACGTAGCAGCCGGCGGCGGCCATGGGCACCAGGCGCTGGCCGGCGATCAGGCCAGGCGAGATCTCGGTCTCGACCGGTGTCAGGCTGGCCAGCTGGGCTTCGGCGAAGCGGTGCACCCTCTCGTGGGCGAAGGCGATGTCCGCCTTGACCCGCTCGGACAGCCGGCCGGCGGCCGCCTCACGCTCGGCCTGCGAGACCAGGATCTCGCCCTGCCAATCGTCGAACTTGCGGCTGTATTCCCGCGCCTTCTCTTCGCCGCCGGCCTCGATCTCGTCGAGCATGCGGGCGACGGTCTCGCGCACGTCCTGTTCGCCGGTCGCGGCGGTCTTCTCGGCCTTCTTCAAGTAGCGGACAGCCACGGTCTTTCACCCTCCATGTGTCAGTAGATATCAGGCAGGAAAACGGTGGAAATCGCGGGCACGTAGGCGATCAGGAGCACGACGACCAGCATGCCGATCACATAGGGACCCGTCCTGGCCGCGATCTTCAGGACCGATTCCCCAGTGATACCCGAGATCACGAAAAGATTTAGGCCCAGCGGAGGCGTGATGAAGCCGACACCGAGGGCGGTGATCATCATGATGCAGAACTGGATCTCGTTCATGCCGATCTCCTGCGCCAGCGGCAGCAGGATCGGTGCCAGGACCACGATGTTCGGCGTCGTCTCCATGACGCAGCCGGCCGCGATCAGGATCCCGATCATCAGCAGGATGATCACGTAGGGATCCTCGGTAAGCTCGGTGACCGCGAAGACCACGCCCTGGGGCACGTTGAGCGCCGCCAGAGCCTGCGCGAGCGGCAGCGACATGGCGATGATCGGCAGGATGACGCCGTTCACCTTGGCCGAGCTGACCAGCATCTTGGGAAAGTCGGCCAGGGTCAGCGTGCCCTGGAGCAACCCGATGACGATTGTCGTGCCGACCGCCACCGCGGCTGCCTCGGTCGGCGTGAAGATGCCGGTGTAGATGCCGCCCAGGATGATGATCGGAACCAGCAGGGCATAGCGGCCGTCCCAAACGGTCTTGCGCCAACGCTCGAACGAGAAGCCGGCCTTCTCGCCCTCGAAACCGTAGATCCGGTTCATCACGGCGTTGGAGATCATGATCGAAAGCATGATCATGACGCCGGGAATCGCCGCCGCGAGAAAGAGGGTCGACGCCGAGATGCCCAGGATCAGGCCGATGATGATGTAGGCGATCGACGGCGGGATCAGGATGCCGGTGCAGGCTCCCGAGGCGACCAAGGCGCAGGCGTAGGGTCGGGGATAGCCTTTGTCGACCAGCTTGTGGATAGTCATGCGCCCGACCGCAGCGGCGCCAGCCGCATCGGAGCCCGAAATGCAGGCGAAGAATCCGCAGCCGAGCACCGTCGCCGTGCCCAAACCGGCGCGGAACCCGCCGGTGGTCGCATCAGCCACGTCGAGCAGCTTGTTGGACAGTCCTGTGCGGACCAGGACGTCACCGGTCAGGATAAACAGCGGAACGGCGATGAGCGCGAAGTGATCGATGCCGTCGAACAGCGATTCGCCCAGCAGGGAAATCGGCAGCACGTCAGTCGTGACCAGCATGACGACCGCGCCGATACCCAGTGCCGCCCAGACCGGCACCGCCAGGGCGATCAGCCCGACGATCAGGAGAACCGGCCCGTAGAACTCCCAGCCGAGATCGACGGTCTGTTCCTGCATTGTTTGCCAGAGCATGCCGTCGCCTCCCTAGGGCCTGTTGGCACTCACGGCGCGCCCCTGGCGGGAGCGCATTTGCGCCGGAGCCAGGAGCGGGAGGCGCCGTGGGGTTGGGCCCCACAAGGCCTTCCGCGACGCCGCCCCGGCGCAAACACGCCCCGTCCCGAAGGGATCCGGCGAAATCGGCCCGCTGCCGCGTTGCTTGTCGTCGAATATGCTCCGCATGTCCTTCCTCCTCGCGCCTAACAGCAGGCCGATTTCACTCGGACCAGGAGCGCGCCGTGAATGTCAACAGGCCCTAATCGAACATCTTCTTGCCTTCGAAGACGGACCGGCCGCCGCGAAGGTCGCCGAAATCGCGCCAGATCGACTGGCTTAGGCGATAGATCATCAGGGAGAAGCCGAGCGGCACGGCCGCGAGAAACCACGCGAGGCTGATCCGCAGGCCGTGGGTGACCGAGCCGAACTTAATGGAGATCTCCAGGGACTCGATCGCGGTGTAGAGCGCCAGCAGCGCCAGTCCCAACATGCAGAAATCGCCGAAGAGATAGACCGCCGCCTTGGCCCGGCGCGAGAGGTAGTGCAGCAGAACGTCGATGCGGATATGGGCCCGGTCCTTGACCGCCGCCGAGGCGCCGACCCAGGCAAGGTAGATGAAGGCGTAGCGGGCGATCTCCTCGCCCCAGATCGAGGAATAGGAGAGAACGAAGCGGCGCACGACCTCGACGACGATGGTCGCGACGATCATGGCGTAGAACCCCAGCAGCAGCCAGCGCTCCGCGTTCTCGTCCAGGCGTTTCCAAAGTGAATCCGGCTTGCTCATCCTGCTCGCCCCCCAGCTTTCCCGCGGCCGCCGCGAGGGGGCCGCGGATGTGCATCGGTCGCACTTGAGATTGAAGGGAGGGCGGCGCTCCGCCCTCCCCGCCTAAGGCGATCAGGCGTCGTGAACGTAAAGACGGCTCTGGGTGTTGGCCGCCTCCTCGAGCTTGCCGAAGGTGGCAAGCGAGCCGGCGAGCTCTTTCTTGAAACCGTCCCATTCGGAACGCTGATAGCCGCCCGCCTTGACCCATTCCTCGAGCTCGCTGGCGGTCGGCGAATAGAATTGCACGCCGGCGGCCCCCATCTCGGCCATCGCATAGTTGCGCGCCGCCGGAACCTTGGCGAGGTTCTGCTGCGCCGTGATGTCCGAGGCGAAGACGATGCCATCCTGCACGTCGCTCGGCAGCCCATTGAACCATTCGAGATTGCAGGAATAGACCTGGCTGTCCGGCACGGCCTGGGAGAAGGTGACCCAGGAAAGGACGTCCTTGAAACCGAAGACATGGAGCGCGCCGACCGCCGGGTCGAGCGCGTCTGCCACGCCCTGCTTGATCGCCGAGGGGGTCTCGCCCCAGGCGACCGGCGTCGGGTTCGCGCCGATCATGCGGTAGTACTGCTGCAGCATCTTGGAACCAGGCACGCGGAACTTGATCCCGGAGAGATCGGCCGGCGTCTTGACCGGCCCCTTGCCGCCCTTGCGCACCGCGACCACGCGCGGGTCGATCACCACGTACCAGAGCGGCTTGAAGCCCTTGGATTCGACCTGAGGATCGACTTCAGCTTTCCAGGCCTCTGAGTTGACCAGATTGACAAATTTCTGATTGGCGCCGCAGAAGTACGGCAGGTTGATCAGGTCGACCACCGGCGCGAAGGGCGCGAAGTTGGACAGCGAGTGCTGGGCCGCCTGCACCGTGCCGTTCTGCACCTTCTGAGCGAGGGCGCCCCCGGCCCCGAGCTGCCCACCCGGCGCCAGCTTGACGTAGACCTGGCCGCCCGTGGCGTTCTGGATGTTCTCCTTGAAGTCGAGCTGCATGATCGGATAGCTGCGCGAGGCTCCGAGGATATAGGCCGTGGCCACGGTCATGCTGTGCTTGGCCGCCTTCTGCCGCCGCTTTTCTTCCTTCGCGGTCTGCGCCGCGGCCTCCGAACTGGCCAGGGTCCCGGCGGCACCGGCGACCACCGCCGCCGTGAAGCCGTACTTGGCGGAGATCTCAAAGAAACGCCGTCTCTCTTCGGACTTGAGGCCGTCGCGGCCGAATTGTTTCGTCACAGCATTTTCTCCCTTGCTCGGTTTCTCAGTCGTTTTGGTTTTGGCTTTGGTCTTGCGCGCGCTCCCGGTCGACGCAGGCCGCGATGAACAGGACCACCGCCGCGAAGAGCACGAGGAACTCTCCGACGTCGCCCAGACCCGGCACCGTGGTGGCACCGCCGAGAATGGCGATCTTCCCGATCACGATGTTGCCGGCGAAAATGACGAAAAGGACCGCGGCACCCCAAAGCGCTATGCGTCCTGGCATTTGTCTGATCGCCTCCCGGAGACTCGTTTTGTTGTCGCTCTTTGTAAGCGCTTACATTTTTTTCACAATCGCTCAGAGTCACTGCATTGTCAATCTGTATATTTCTGAGTGGCAGGTCTGTATACTGACAACGCGGTATCAGACAATCCGGCGCGGACCTCGTGACACTCAAAAGCAAGCGCTTACAGAAAATTGAGACAGGGCGTCCGAACCTGGACGACGTAGCGCGACATGCCGAGGTCTCGACGGCCACGGTATCGCGCTACTTCAGCGCTCCGGAGAGGGTCCGTCCCGCGCTGCGACAGCGCGTGCGGGAGGCTGTCGATCAGCTCGGCTACACGCCGCATGGCGCGGCGCGGGCTTTGGCATCCCAACGTAGCAATACCATCGGGGCGGTCATCCCCACCCTGGACAACGCGATCTTCGCGACCGTGGTGCAGACCCTGCAGAAGGAGCTCTCGGCCCAGGGAAGAACGCTGCTGCTCGCCGCCTCGGACTACGACCCGGAGCGCGAGCGCGGCCAGATCGAGAACCTTGTCGTGCGGGGCGTGGACGGACTGATGCTCACCGGCGAGGCGCGGCAAGCAAGCGTCTATGGGCTGCTCGAGCGCCGCGGCATTCACCACGTCAGCACCTATGTCCACCATCCCGGCTCGGCACACCCGACGATCGGCTTCGACAACCGGGGGGCCATGCACAAGCTCGTCGGCTATCTGCACGATCTTGGGCACCGCTCCTTCGCCATGATCGCGGGTATTGCCGCCAACAACGATCGCGCCAGCGAGCGGATCGCCGGTGTCAGGAATGCCCTCGAGGAAAGGGGATTGGACTTGAAACGTGGGCGACTCCTGGAAGGCGCCTACACAATCGCGGCGGGCCGTCAGGCGCTCGGCCGGCTGATGGATCTGGCGGAGCGGCCGACCGCTATCCTCTGCGGCAATGATGTGCTCGCCCTCGGCGCGCTCCTGGAAGCCCGGGCGAGAAAGCTCCGCGTGCCCGAAGATCTCTCGATCACCGGCTTCGACGATCTCGATCTGGCCAGGGAGATCCCGCCGGGGCTGACGACGATCCATGCGCCGCTCAAGGAGATGGGACGGCGGACCGCGGCCTATCTGCTGCAGGCAGGATCAGATGAAGACAAGGTCCTCCATGTCGAGCTGCCGGCGGAGCTGGTCGTGCGGGGTTCAACGGCCCCGCCACCGAGGTAAGGCCCGGCGTCGCTCCCTATTCCGCCCGGGAAGAGATTCGATACCTTCCGTCGCCGGTGTACTGCGGCGAGACCTCCCTTATCATCTGGTCGAGTCGACGAGGCGCGAAGGACGTGAGCGTGAGCGAGACCATCAAAATCCTGGCTCTAGCCGGCGACGGCATCGGGCCCGAGGTGGTCGGCGCGGCGCTCGCAGTGCTCGATCACGTGGTGCGGACCGAGGGGCTGCCGTTGGAGGTCGAAGAGGACCTGCTGGGCGGCGCCTGCTGGGACCGGTACGGCACCTTCTGCCGCGACGAGACCGTAGAGCAGGCGCGCAGGGCCGATGCGGTGCTGGTCGGCGCGGTCGGCGGGCCGAAGTGGGAGGGCCTCGAGATCGAGGGCGGCCCGGAGCAGAAGGACGGACTCACCCGGCTGCGCAAGGAACTCGACGTCTTCGCCGGCCTGCGCCCGGCGCGCGCCTACCCCGCCCTCCTCGACCGGGTGCCCCTGAAGCCGGACGTCGTGACCGGCGCCGACGTGATGGTGGTGCGCGAGCTCTGCGCCGGGCTCTACTTCGGCACGCCCCGCGGCATCGAACGCGGAGCGGACGGGATTCTGCGCGGCACCGACGCCAATCTCTACACCGCGCCGGAGATCGAACGCATCGCCCGGATCGCCTTCGAGCTGGCGGGGCGGCGGCGCGGCGTTCTCGCCTCGGTCGACAAGGCCAATGTCATGGAGAGCGGGGTGCTGTGGCGCCGGATCGTCACCGAGCTGGGCGCCGAGGCCTATCCCGACGTCGCGCTGACGCACTACTACGCGGATCACGCCGCCTACCAGCTGATGCGCGAGCCACGAACTTTCGACGTGGTCCTCGGCGACAACCTCTTCGCCGACATCCTGTCCGACCAGGCAGCAGTCTTCGCCGGCTCCCTCGGCATGCTGCCCTCGGCCTCGCTGACCCGCCTTGCTCAGCCGGGGGCACGCAGCAAGCCCGGCATATACGAGCCGGTGCACGGCAGCGCCCCCGACATCGCCGGCCGGGGCATCGCCAACCCGCTCGGCACCATCCTCAGCCTGGCCATGATGTTCGACCACGGCCTGGCCCGGCCCGACATCGCCCGGCGGATCGAGGAAAGCGTCGAGCGCGTACTATCGGACGGGGTCTTGACCCCCGACCTCGGCGGCAACGCCGGGACCGCAGAGGCTACCCGGGCGACGATCGCGGCTTACGGATAGCGTCTTCCGCTCAGCTCAGCCGGCTCTTCACGTCTGCGGCGAAGTCCTCGTAGCGCCGAAGCGCCGTGACCTCGACGTCCACGTGCTGGCCGTGCTCCTTCATGATCGGCAGGTCGAGCAGGATCTGG
Source organism: Kiloniellales bacterium (assembly GCA_030064845.1). NCBI lineage: Bacteria > Pseudomonadati > Pseudomonadota > Alphaproteobacteria > Rhodospirillales > Kiloniellales bacterium. The sequence continues at coordinate 502 of JASJEC010000103.1, read as the reverse complement.
TCGAGGGTGTCCGGCGAGTCGACCTGGACCACGGCGACCACCCGCCGCTCGCCGACGCACTTCCAGAGGTCGACCACGACGCCGGCCTCCTTGGCGCCGATCGCCGCGTCGGCTTCGCGCGACCAGATCTCGAAGAGCTGCTTCTGGCTCATGTCGGCCGGATATTCGACATGGAAGTCCAACAGGTACAGCATGACGGTCCTCCCCCTTTCGTTTTGCCCGGCGCATGGTAGGGGAAGCCGGCGCAAGTTTGCAGGGGATTTCGAAACCGGCCGTCCATTCGGCCAAGCTCGTCCCGCTTAGAGCGGATTCACGCAATTGAATGGATCGCCCCGGGCGAGTCCATTCAATCACGATCTGCTCGAGGGCCTGTTGACATTCACGGCGCGCTCCTGGCGGGAGCGCATTTGCGCCGGGGCCAGGAGCGGGAGGCGCCGTGGGGTTGGGCCCCACAAGTCCTTCCGCGACGCCGCCCCGGCGCAAATGCGCCCCGTCCCGAAGG
>JASJEC010000102.1 GCA_030064845.1 Kiloniellales bacterium | reverse complement strand
AGCCGCAATTAAGCGGCGAGGCGCGCCTCAGCATAGTTGTCATTCGCAACTATTGTCATGGCCCGATAACGGCGGAACCATACCGGGTACCGAAGAGGCCTTTACCACGTGCGTCGATCCTGGTTCGCCCCCGCAATCGTCCGCCCGGGGTTCCGGGCCGGATTTTGGTGGAGGCGCCGGGTACTGCCCCCGGGTCCGCTCCGCTTATTCCGCCAATCCGTTTAGCACCGTAGCCGGCGAGCCGGCACTTCTAATATAAGCCGATCAGGCCTTGGTTCAAAGTTAACAGTTGGCTCCGAGAGCGGTTCAATCAGTCGGACTTCAGGCCGGCCAGGAAGGTCGCAACCAGCTCATCGGCCATCTCCTCGGCCGGGATCGAGGCGACCAAGTCGAGGCTGCCGCGCGCGGCCAGCAGGGTGATGCCATGGACAGCGGACCAGAGGACGCGCGCGGTCCGGTAGCGGGCCCTCTCGGAGTTCGGCAGGATCGGCAACAGCGCCTGCTCCAGGGGCTCGAAGAGCCGGACGAGATAGGCGGCATACCAGGACGGGATGCCATCCCTGGCCATGCGGTGCTCGAAGATCGCCGCCCAGAGGGCAGGCTCGGCCCTCGATTCCTCGATGTAGGCCCGCGCCATGGCGCGCAGCACGGCCTCGGGGGCGCCCTCCTGCCGGGAGACCTCGACCAGGCGCTGCAGCAGCTTGCCCAGTGTCTGGGCGTTCACCTGCAGCAACAGGTCGTCGAGGTTATCGAAATGGTTGTAGAGCGTCCCCGGTGAGTAGCCGATCTCCTCGGCGATGCGCCGGACCGTCAGGCCCGAGAGCCCATGGCGTTTCAGGATCTCTTGCGCGGCGGACAGCACCAGGGCCTTGAGGGCTTCCGGGCTGTGGTCGTGACGTCTTCCCACGGCAGGAATCCAATAATATTGAACGGTGTTTAGAAATCGCTTGACGATTTCGGCCTGTCAACTAGATTAGAAATGAACACCGTTCAATTACTGCGGCCGGCGGCCGCCTTTCTTTAGCGATTTTTCTGAACACCGTTCAGTCAAGCAACCGCGAGGGAGAAGGACAATGCTGAGAAAATGGCCCAACTGGCTGGCTCTGGGCGCCCTGGCCGCAGCGCTGGCGCTGCTGCTTCTCTGGTCGGCGTCGGCACGGGCCGCCGGCTTGCTGACCCCAAACGGCGGCGGTTTGCCGCCGCTCGAAATCCTGGATCACGAGGTCAAGGTCGTGATCGAGGACGGCTACGCGGTGACCACCGTCGAACAGGTCTTCCACAATCCCCACGGCCGCGATCTCGAGGCGATCTACAGCTTTCCCGTGCCCGAGAAGGCCGCCGTGGCCGAGTTCACCTACTGGATCGACGGGCAGCCGGTCTCCGGCGAGGTGCTGGCCAAGGAGCGGGCGCGCCAGGTCTACGAGGACCAGAAGGCGGCGGGCAACGAGACCGCCCTGGCCGAGCAGGATTCCTACAAGACCTTCGACATCAGCGTCTGGCCGGTGCGCGCGGGCCGGGACGTCGCCATCCGCCTGGCCTATATCCAGCCGGCCCAGGTCGACACCGGCGTCGGCCGCTTCGTCTACCCGCTGGAGGAAGGCGGTGTCGACGAGCAGAAGCTGGCCTTCTGGACCGCCAACGAGACCGTGACCGGCCGCTTCAGTTTCGATCTCCACCTGCGATCGGCGACCCCGGTCGAGGCGGTGCGCCTGCCGGCGCATCCTCGGGCGAAAGCGACCAAGGAGCCCGACGGCAGCTGGCGGATCCACCTGGACAACGGCGTTCTCACGGCAGCGGCGCTGCCGGAGGAGGAATCGGAGGGAGTCGCCCTGCGGCCGGCCGCCACGACCCCGGCGTTCCGCCTCGACACCGACATCCTGGTCTACTGGCGTCACGCCGTGGGGCAGCCGGCCAGCGTGGACCTGGTTGCACACCGAGAGCCCGGCGCCAGGCGCGGAACCTTCATGCTGGTCGTGACCCCGGGTGAGGCGCTCAAGCCGATCGCCCAGGGCGGCGATTGGATGTTCGTGCTGGACAAGTCCGGCTCCATGTCGGGCAAGTGGCATACCCTCGTTGCCGGGGTCGAGGAGGGCCTGCAGCGGTTGCGGCCCTCGGACCGCTTTTCGATCGTCCTGTTCGACAGGACGGCCCGCGACCTCACCGGCGGCTATCTTGCCGCCACGCCCGAGAACGTCACCCGCGCGATCGGGGATCTGGCGACGCTTCAGCCCGATAACGGCACCAATCTCTACGCCGGCTTGCAGCAGGGGCTGCGGCGTCTCGACGACGATCGCACGACCTCGGTCCTGCTGGTAACCGACGGCGTCGCCAACGTCGGCGAGACCGAGCAGCGCGCCTTCCTGAAACTGATCGGGAAACAGGATATCCGGCTCTTCACCTTCATCATGGGCAACAGCGCCAACCGGCCGCTGCTGCAAGCCATGACCCGCGAGTCCGGCGGCACGGCGGTCAGCGTCTCCAACAGCGACGACGTGCTGGGCGCCGTGCTCAACGCCGTGGGCAAGGTGACCCACGAGGCGATGCACGGGGTCGAGATCGAGATCGACGGCGTCGAGACGGCCGATCTCGCCCCGGCGCGCCTGGGCAGCCTCTATCGGGGCCAGCAGCTGGCGCTGTTCGGCCACTACCGGGGAGAAGGTCCGGCCGAGGTGACGCTCAAGGCCCGGATCTCGGGGCGGCCGGTCGAGTATCGTACCCGCTTCGACTTCCCGGCGGTAGCCAGGGGCAACCCCGAGATCGAGCGGCTCTGGGCCTTCGCGGCCATCGAGGAGTATCTCCAGGAGCTCGAAGACTTCGGCGCCGACGCCGACCTGGAGCAGGCCGTCGTCGGCCTTGGCGTCGAGTACGGCCTGGTCACGCCCTACACCTCCATGGTTGTCGTGCGCGAGGAGGTGTTTCAGCAGCTCAACATCCAGCGCGGCAACCAGGCCCGGCGCGCGGTCGAGAAGGCAGCAGCCGAGCAGCGGGCCAGCGATCCAGCTCAGAGCAGGCGGGTCGACCAGGCGGCGCCGATGTTCCAGGGCCAGCGGCCGAGCCTCGGCGGCAGGTCAGGTGGCGGTTCGGGCGGCGGCGCCGGCTCGGTCGGCCTGTTTGGACTGCTGATGGTGCTTCTGCTCGCCGCCTTGGCATGGCGCACCCGGGGCCGCCTCGGTCCCGCAACCCGATGAACAGCAAAGTGCATTCGCCAGCTGTCCAGGGCAGCCCTTCGGGGCTGCCCTGGATCAGCATCGGGTTCGCTGCAGCCCTGCTTCTGGTTCACGTCGTGCTCGGGCCGGCGTCGACAGTCTTGATCTACGATCGCGACGCACTCCTGGGCGGTCAGCTGTGGCGAGCGGTCACCGGTCATCTGGTGCATGCCGACAGTGGCCACCTAGTCTGGAACCTGGCCGCACTGCTGATCCTGGGGGCGGCCTATGAGGGTTTGGTTCGGCCTCGCGCGGTTGCTTACCTTGGTGCCGTGCTGGCGGGTATGATCTCCGTCGATCTCTGGCTGCTTTGGGTCGAGCCGGGCTGGGAGCGCTACTGCGGCCTCTCCGGCGTGCTGAACACGCTTTTCGTGCTTCTCGCCCTGGAACTCTGGCGGAAGACCCGCAGCATGCTCGCGCTCTTGCCCATCGTGGCCGCCACGGCGAAAATCGGCGGTGAGGCATGGCTCGGCAGTTCGCTCTTCTGGAGCGGCGGCTGGGACACCGTTCCCGGTGCTCACCTTGCCGGTATTGCCGCGGGCGTCCTGTTTTGGCTCTGCTTGTGGTGGAGATTTGTTTCGGGCGACTCCGGAGGGTCGGCTAAACTCTCCGGCACCGTGGGTCGAAGAAAGGTAAGAGCAAGGCTTGGGTGACAATCAGAACAGCAGGACCGCGCTGACGGCCGCCCAGGCGGCCGAGGTGGAAGCCCAACGCGGCGAGGCCTTTCAGACCCGCCGGGCCACCGTCCCGGCGCTCGAGGACATCCTTTACCAGCCTCTGCCGGTCCTCGATCACGGCTTCGTCCGCGTGATCGATTACATGGGCGACGATGCAGCGATCGTTCAGGCGGCGCGGGTGTCCTACGGCAAGGGCACCAAGAAGGTGCAGGAGGACGCCGGTCTGATCGACTACCTCATGCGCCACCGGCACACCACGCCCTTCGAGATGTGCGAGATCAAGTACCACGTGAAGCTGCCGGTCTTCGTCGCGCGGCAGTGGATCCGCCACCGGACGGCCAACGTCAACGAATACTCCGCTCGCTACTCGGTACTCGACCGGGAGTTCTACATCCCGGCGCCAGAGCATCTGGCGGCCCAGTCGGCCAGCAACCGGCAGGGCCGCGGCGACGTGCTGCAGGGCGAGGAGGCCGCGCGTGTCCTGTCCCTGCTAAAAGAGGACTCGGCGCGCTGCTACGACCACTACGAGGAGATGCTCAACGAAAGCGCCGACGGCGCCGTAACTGATCCTGACCGCTCGGGCCTGGCGCGCGAGCTGGCGCGCATGAACCTGCCAATCAACATCTATACGCAGTGGTACTGGAAGTGCGATCTGCACAACCTGCTGCATTTCGTCGCCCTGCGCGCCGACCCCCACGCCCAGTACGAGATCCGCGCCTACGCCGACGTGCTTCTGGAAACGGTCAAGCGCTGGGTGCCCTTGGCCTGCGAATCCTTCGTCAAACAGGTGACGACCGGGGTCGCGCTCTCGGGGCCGGCAGTGGCCGTGGTGAAACGCATGATCGACGGCGAAGCCGTGCAGCAGGAAGACTCGGGCCTCTCGAAGCGCGAGTGGCGCGAGCTCATGGCGGCGCTCGGACGGGACAGCTAGCCCTTCACGATCCCGCCTCGGGGTGATCCGGGTGCGCCTCGAACCAGTGCTCCGCCAGCGCCTGGCGGTACGGGTCGAGTGAGAGACGGAAAAGGACCGCCTGATCCGCGTTGCTCACGCCCTCGTCCGCCAGAAGCTCCAGGTAGGCGGTCAGCACCACCCTGAAGACCGCTTCCGCCGGATCGGTTTCCTCGGCCAGCTCCAGGCCCAACACCGCAACGACCGCCCGATGGTCGGCCGGGTCACCTTGACTGACGCCGCGCCAAAAGCTGGTGAGCGCGGCGCGCCGCTCCGGCCAGAGCGCCGTTTCGGCGTGCTCGGCCAGCGCGTCCACATAGTGCCGGAGCTCAGCGGGCAGCGCTTCGTAGACCGACGGCTCGTTTCCGCTCATCGGGCAGAACTTTCTGGGGGCGGGACTTCCTGCGCGCTCCGGTGTGGCGGCGGTCAGCCTTCCGCCAGAAGCCGGGGCCAGTTGCGGTTCGCCTTGGAGATGTTGCCCGGGATGTTCTTCTCCCACTGGCGGCGCACCGACTTGGAGTAGTTGAGGTAGAGCCGGTCGTCGACGATCGACCAGGCTTCCGGGTCGATCGACGCGGTGTAGCCCTGGCTGACCGCCCAGGCGCAGTAGCCGCCGTAGCGCGGCGCGAAGCGCTCCGGCTCGGCGGCGAAGGCGTCGCGGTTCTCGGCGGAGGCGAAGAACCACTGGGCGTCCATCCAGCTGTGGGTAAAGTCCGACGCGCCTTCGACCGGCTTGCCCTCGGTGAAATAGGCGACCGGGTCGAATCCGCGTATCGCCTTGCCGCGACTGCTGAACACCGGCTCGAGCGCCGAGGCGGGGCGCGCCAGGAAGAAGACCGGCAAGAGGGCGCCGGCGGCCAGGATGTGTCGGCGAGCCCAGGGCTGGTCGGTCATCTCGTGCTCCTTGATTACCATCGCTGCTGGTTCCTTACGACGTGCCGCGCGTCGGGATCCCTTCACGGTTCCGATTACTGCATCACAATCTTGGGAGCGCTGCGTGCGCCCCCAAGGCCGGCCGAGACCTTCTCCCAGACCCGGCCCGCGATGCCCACGTAGGCCTGGGCCAGGGGGCTGTCGGGATTGGACACGACGATCGGCCGGCCGCCGTCCGAGGTCTCCCGGATCTCGATGTCGAGCGGCATCTCACCGAGAAACTCCATGCCGAGTTTCTCGGCCTCGCGCCGGGCGCCGCCGTGGCTGAACACGTGGGCGACGTGGCCGCAATTCGGACAGGCGAAGTAGCTCATGTTCTCGACGATGCCGAGAACCGGCACGTCGACCTTGCGGAACATGTTGAGACCCTTCTTGGCGTCCAGCAACGCGATGTCCTGGGGCGTCGACACGATGACCGCGCCGGACAGCGGCACCTGCTGCGCCATGGTCAACTGGGCGTCGCCCGTGCCCGGCGGCATGTCGACCAGGAGCGTGTCGAGCTCGCCCCAGTCGACGTCGCGCAGCATCTGCTGCAGGGCGCTCTGAACCATGGGGCCCCGCCAGATCATCGGCGTGTCCTCGGCGACCAGGAAGCCCATCGACATGCACTTGACGCCGTAGTTCTCCATCGGGCGCAGCTTCTTGCCGTCCGGCGACGTGGGTCTCCCGCTGATGCCCATCATCCGCGGCTGCGACGGACCGTAGATGTCGGCGTCCATCAGGCCGACCCGCAGGCCGAGCGTAGACAGCGCCAGGGCCAGGTTGACGGCCGTGGTCGACTTGCCGACCCCGCCTTTGCCGCTGGCCACGGCGACGATTGAGCGGACGCCTGGCACCATGGCCTGGGCGGCGCCCGCCCCGCGGGCCTGCTGCGCCGCCGGCGAGGGCGCAGAGCTTGCCGCCTGGGGCTGGCCCTGGGGTGACGAGCGATGGGCCGTCAGGACGGCGGTGACGGAGAGGACGCCGTCGAGGCCCTGGACCGCCTGCTCTGCCGCCTTGCGCAGGGGCTCGAGCGCGGCCGCCTGGCGCGGATCGACCTCGATCGAGAACCCGATGTTGCCGTCCTTGACGACGACCCCCGAGATCATGCCGAGAGCCACGATATCACGCTTACTTTCAGTCTCGACGACCGACTTCAGCGCGTTCAAGACCTCTTGTTCCGTTACCTGTGCCATACCCGACCAAACCCCTCAGTTTTTTTGCCCCAGCCGATGTAACTGCGCCCGAGAGACGCCATCTAGGTGTCTGGTACGCTGCGTGATCCGCCTTGTCCTCGGTGACATATATGATATAGCGGGCGCCATTGCAGCACCGGATATCCAGACCTAGAGACGAGGTAACAGATCAATGCCTTGGAAGAATCAAGGTGGCGGCGGTTCAGGCGGACCTTGGGGCGGCGGCGGCCAAGGAGGCGGCGGTCCCTGGGGCGGCGGCGGCGGGCCCGGCGGGCCGGCCGGGCCGAGGCCGCCGGACTTCGAGGATTTCATCCGCAAGGGTCAGGACCGCTTCAAGCGGATGATGCCGGGCGGGATGAGTTCCGGTGCCGGTTTGGCCCTGGTTCTGGCGCTGTTGCTTCTCGGATGGGGCATATCCGGGTTCTACCGGGTCAATCCCGGCGAGCAGGGCGTGGTCCTGCAGTTCGGGAAGTGGGTCAACCAGGACTTTCTTTCGCCTCCGGGCCTGCATTGGCACCTTCCCTACCCGATCGAGACGGCGATCACGCCACAGGTCGAGCAGGTGCGCCAGATCGACATCGGCTTCCGGGGTCGACCGGGGGGCTCGGGCGGCACCCGCGGCATCACGGACATCTCCGAGGAAAGTCTGATGCTGACCGGAGACCAGAACATCATCGACGTCGATTTCACGGTGCAGTGGCGCATCGGCAACGCCGGCGAGTTCCTGTTCAACATTCGCGACCCCGAGGCCACGATCAAGGCGGCCGCGGAGAGCGCGATGCGTGAGGTCATGGGTGAAACCGATATTCAACCGGCCTTGAGCACCGAGAAGGAGGCGGTCGCCGCACAGACCCGCGATAAGCTGCAGGAAATCCTCGACGAGTATCAGTCCGGCATCATCATCACGGGCATCAACATGCAGAACGTGCAGCCGCCCCGGCAGGTGGCGGACGCGTTCGAGGACGTGCAGCGCGCCCGCCAGGACCTCGACACCAAGGTCAACCAGGCCCGCGCCTACCGGAACCGCGTGATCCCCGAGGCCCGCGGCGAGGCGACTCGGATGGTTCAGCAGGCCGAGGCCTACAAGCAGCGGGTGATCAAGGAGGCCGACGGTGAGGCGCAGCGCTTCGTCAGCGTTTTCCAGGCCTACAAGCAAAATCCCGACGTCACCCGCCGGCGGATCTACCTGGAGACCGTACAGAAGGTGCTTCAGGACACCGACAAGGTGATCATGGACAACACGACGACCGGGGCGGTGCCCTACCTGCCGCTCGATCGGCTGCGCGGCGAGCGTCGCGCGTCCGGCGGCGGCTCGACGCCCTAAGAATCGAAGGAACGCAGTGAGATGAGTGGCAAGAAACCGCTGATTATCGCCATCATCGTCCTGGTGCTGGGCGTGATCGGTTATCAGTCCATCTTCACGGTGCACCAGACCGAGCAGGCGGTCGTCCTGCAGTTCGGCGCGATCGAGCGGGTCGAGACGACCCCGGGGCTTAAGTTCAAGGTGCCTTTTATCCAGAACGTGGCCTTCCTGGAGCGGCGGGTGCTTAACCTGGATCCCAGCGCCGAGACCATCGTCTTGGCCGACCAGCGGCGCGTGGTCGTAGACGCCTTTGTCCGCTACAGGATCACGGACCCGGAGCAGTTCATCCGCGTCGCCGTCTCGGAAAACAACCTGAGAACGAAGCTGGCGCCGATCCTGAACGACAAGCTGCGCCGGGTTCTGGGCCAGGTGTTCCTGACGACCATCCTTTCGGCCGAACGGGCCGACCTCATGCGGCAGATCCGCGACCAGGTCAACTCCGAGGTGCGGCAGGCAGAATCGAACTTCGGGATCGACGTCCTCGACGTGCGGATCGTGCGCGCCGACCTGCTCCCAGAGGTCAGCCAGTCGGTGTTCAACAGGATGGAAGCGGAGCGCCAGGAAGACGCGGCCGAGTTTCGCGCGCAGGGCCAGGAGCGTTTCCTGAGCATCACGGCCGAGGCCGACCGCGAGGCCACGGTGATCCGGGCCGAGGCGCAGCGCCAGTCGGAGATCCTGCGCGGCGAAGGCGACGCCGAGCGCACCACTATCCTGAACGACGCCTATGGCCAGGATCCGGCATTCTTCGAGTTCTATCGTTCGATGCAGGCCTACGAGGCTTCGATCCAGCCGGAGAACTCCATGCTGGTAATCCCGCCGGACAACGAGTTCTTCAACTACTTCAACGACTCGACGGGCCGCGGAGGGGCAGGGTCCAATCGCTAGCAGCCTGCGGAAGAAGGCCGGTTCTCTTGATCACGGCTTTGAGTCGACGGACGAGCAGTTCTTCCGGTGCCGGCGCCGTTAACACAGCGGCGCGCGGCGCCGAGGCGCCGGTACGGGGCCCCGTGGACCGCTTCGGGCCGCCGGACGCGCCGGCCAGGCCGTTATGACCGATTTTCTCACCGCGCTGGCGCTGGTCTTCGTCCTCGAGGGCCTGGTTCTGGCGCTGTTCCCCGACCGGCTGCGTTGGCTCGTCGAGCGTATGTCGGAGGTGCCGCCCGAGTCCCTGCGTGTCGCCGGCATGGTCTCGGCCGGGATCGGGGTGTTTTTCGTTTGGTTGCTGCGTGGCTGACGCCGCCCGCCGTCACCATCCGGCGACCAGCTTGAATCAGGGTGCGCGGGCTGCCACATCCTAGTCGCTTGTGGTAAGCTGAGTGCCGATTTTACACGTAGAAGGCCGGGCCAATCGGGAGTTGACGAACGTGACCAAGGTGATGATCGACCGCCGCGCGACGGAAGGTTTGAAGGCTGGCCTCGTGGCCGTACCCCTGTTCCTGTTTGCGCTGATGCTGTCTGTCTCGGCGCACGCGAGGCCGGCGCCCGACAGTTTTGCCGATCTGGTCGACGAGCTCCTGCCCACTGTCGTCAACATCTCGACCACCCAGGCGGTGGAGCAAGGACGGGGCTCGGAGGAGTTCGAAGAGTTCTTCCGCGAGTTCTTCGAGCGCCGAGGCCAGCGGCCGCAGCAGCGCCGGCAGAACTCGCTCGGTTCCGGTTTCATCATCGACCCGGCCGGATTCATCGTGACCAACCATCACGTGATCGCCGAAGCCGACGAGATTTCCGTGCGTCTTTCCGACGACACGACCCTCGAAGCGACCATCGTCGGCAGCGACGAAAAGACCGACATAGCCGTGCTCAAGGTCGAGGCGGACCGGCCGCTGCCGGCCACGCGGTGGGGCCGCTCGGACCGCACCAGGATCGGCGACTGGGTGATCGCGATCGGCAACCCCTTCGGCCTCGGCGGGACGGTGACCGCCGGCATCGTTTCGGCGCGCCAGCGGGACATCAATGCGGGCCCCTACGACGACTTCATCCAGACCGACGCGGCGATCAACCGGGGCAATTCCGGCGGCCCCATGTTCAATCTCAATGGCGAGGTGATCGGCATCAACTCGGCCATCTTCTCGCCCTCGGGCGGCTCGATCGGCATCGGGTTCGCGATCCCGTCCGCGTTGGCGGCGAACATTGTCGACCAGCTTCGGGACATGGGCTCGGTGCGGCGCGGCTGGCTCGGTGTGCGCATCCAGAACGTCACCGACGAGCTGGCCGAGGGCCTGCGACTCGACAGCGCCCGCGGCGCCCTCGTGGCATCGGTCAGCAGCGGTGGCCCGGCGGAAGAGGCCGGCGTCAAGCAGGGCGACGTCATTCTCGAGTTCGATGGACGCCCCGTCCCCAAGTACCGAAACCTGTCACGCATGGTCGCCGAAACCTCGGTGGGCAAGCGCGTCAAGGTGGTGGTCTGGCGCAAGGGCAGAGCGGTCACCCTGGCCGTCAAACTCGGCGAGCTGGAAGAAGAGCGGGTGGCCGCCCGCACGCCCCCGACGGTGACGCCGAGCGACGACGGAATCGTCGAGCCGCTCGGTCTCAACCTCGCCGTCATCACCCCCGAGCTGCGTGAGCGTTTCGACCTGGACGAGAAGACCAAGGGCGTCGTGATCACCGAGGTCGTTCCCGACGGCAGCGCCGCGGAGAAAGACCTTAGGCCGGGCGACGTGATCGTCGAAATCGACCTGGAAGAGGTCAACGAGCCTTCGGATGTCTCCGAGAAGGTCGAGAAGGCCAAGGACGAAGGGCACCGTGTGGTGACGTTGCTGGTGTTCCGCCAGGGCAAGGGCGACTTCGAGTGGGTCGCGGTGCGCCTGGATAACTCCTGAGAAACCAGCCGGCCCCTGAAGCAGACCTGAACCTCATGGTGTAGAGCGCTTCGCGAAGCCGCTCTGCGGCGCCTGAGCAATCTTCTTCAAGCGGAATTCAGGGGAAAACGACGGCGCGCGCGGCACGATAGGCCGCGCGCGATAGTCGTAGAAACCGCCGAAATCTGCGCTGCAAACGTGGTTCGTGAGCCGACCGCGCCTTAGTTCGCCATATTCTGGCGCACCACGTAGAGACCGTCTTCGAGCCCACGGAAAAGGTCGCTCACCTGAGGGTGGGAGACAGGCTTGCCGCTGTCGTCGGGGATCAGGTTCTGTTCCGAGACGTAGGCGACGTAGGTCGTGTCGTCGTTCTCGGCCAGCAGGTGGTAGAAAGGCTGGTCCTTGGCCGGACGAATGTTCTCCGGGATCGCCTCCCACCATTCCTCGGTGTTGGAGAAAACGGGGTCGACATCGAAGACAACGCCGCGAAAGGCGTAGAACCTGTGGCGAACGATTTCTCCGATCCGGTATTTGGCCATCTTCATGGTCATGATGTTATCCCGTTCCTGGTTACCTTTCCCGCCAGTGCTTGCTCCCTTTCCCCAGTTTGGCCTGCACCCTCCGTCGGCACAAGCCTCATAGCCCTCCGCAACTTGTAAACAACCCAAAGCACGGTTCCTGCAACCAAATGCAATGAAAATGAATAGCGTGGTAAACAAAATAAAAAATATAGTACTAACCGTTCTATACTAAGTTATCGCAATTACGAGCCGAATGCAAGACTTCCATTTTGACTGGTATTAGCGGAAATGATTTCAACAGGCTGACGCCGGCCCGGGTTCGATCGGCCGAGCCGGGACGCCTGTCAATCTTCTTGTCGAGACCCCGCCGACCCATGTAACTCTAGGCCGGTCGGGAGTCCGGGTCAGCGCCAGAGCCAGAGCGAGGAGCAGGCTGATGTCCAAGCGAGGCGGTACGGCGAAAGCCGAGGGTGTGGAAGCCGCGGCCGTCGAGGCGGCCGAGGCGAATGCGGAATGGTGGACCAGCGAATGGCTCAAGTTTCCCACCGTCAGCCTGGATGACGAGGGGCGCTGGCGCTACTGGGACGTGCCCACGGATACCGGTGTCTACAACGACGATTGGCGTGTCGGCGAGGGCCTGGCGCGCGACACCGTGGCCCAGATGCAGCGCTTCATGGCGGGCAGCTCCGCGCTGCGGCGCATTCTGCGGGAGATCGACTTCGATTCGACCGTGGGTCAGGGCTTCATAACCCGAGTCGAGGACATGCTGTCCAACCCGGACCTCTACCTGGAATCCCTCGAGCCGGGCTCCGTGCGCGGCAAGCTCCGCGCCCTGGCCGCCCGCGACCAGACGCCGGGCCAGGGCTAGCCGGTCATGACCGCGGCTGGGACCCTGGCGGAACGCCTCGAGCAGGGCATCTTTGTCGTCACGGCCGAGGTCACCCCGGCCCTCTCGGCCGATCCGGAGGTCTTTCTGCGCCGGGCCGCTCCCCTGAAGGGCCTGGCCGACGCGGTCAACGTGACCGACGCGGCGGGCGCGCGCGCCACCCTCTCCAGCCTGGCGGGCGCAGCCCTGCTCGTGGGAGACGGCATCGAGCCGATCCTCCAGGTGACCTGTCGCGACCGCAACCGCATCGGTCTGGCCAGCGACCTTATCGGCGCCGCGGCCCTGGGGATCCGGAACATCCTGGTCCTGCACGGCGACAGTCCCGAGGCCGGCGACCAGCCCGAGGCCAAGCCGGTCTACGACCTCGATTCGCGCGGCGTCATGACCCTGGTTCGGCAGATGCGCGAGCAGGGCACCCTGCCGTCGGGCCGGGCGATCGAACCGCCGCCGCGGCTTCTGATTGGCGGCGCGGATACCCCCTTCGACCCGCCCGAGGGGTGGCAGCCCGAGAGCCTGCGGGCCAAGGCCGACGCCGGCGCCGACTTCATTCAGACCCAGTTCGTGTTCGACCCCGAGGTAGCCGAGCGCTACTTCCAGCGGCTGGCGGATCACGGCCTGACCGAGCGGCTCGCCTTCATCGTGGGGGTCGGCCCGCTCGCTTCAGCCCGTTCCGCCCGCTGGATGAACGACAACCTCTTTGGTGTCACGGTCCCGGAGAGCGTCATCGCGCGGCTCGAGGCGGCCGAAGACCAGGCCGCCGAGGGGCGGCGCATCTGCGTCGAGCTGATCCAGACCTACGCCGAGATGGCCGGCGTGGCGGGCGTGCATATCATGGCGCCCATGAAGGGCGCCGACACGATCGCCCAGGTGATCGAGGACTCGGGGATCCTGAAGGCGCGGGCTGCGAAGGCTGTGACAGCCTAGAAGGCGTGGACAGTGAAAAGGCGGGGTACAGTCACGCCGGAAGACTCGCGGCGTTACGCCATCGCCGATCTTCACGCCTTGAATCATTCTCTTCAGGTTTCCTGGCGCGACGGGCACGGCAGTCGTTTTCCCTCGGTCTGGCTGCTCCAGGCCTGCAGCTGTCCGCGCTGCGGCCCGACCGAGTCGGCGGTGCGCCTGACCAGGCTGACCGACCAGCCGGCCCGGCCGAGGATCGTGGCTGCCGTCCTGCGCGAGGGGACGGTCGAGGTGGACTGGGGCGGCGGCCACGTCTCGTGCTTCTCGCCTCGCTGGCTGCGCGGTCACTGCCTTTCGCCCGAGGAACGCGCGCGGCGCAAGCCGGCGCCGAGGCTCTGGGGCCGGGAGATGGCCGATCGCCTGCCCAGGATGGACTACCAAGCGGTTGCCGGAAACGCCGCGTCCCATCTGGCTTTCCTGGAGACTTTGCGGGACCTCGGCTTCGTGATCCTGCAGGACGTGCCGAAGGAACGCTCGCGCACCGAGGAGGTCGCCTCCCTGGTCGGCAAGCTGCGCATCACGAACTACGGCATCTTCGAGCTGGAGAGCAAGGCGGAGCCGGAGATCGTCGGCGACATGTCGGTCGCGCTCCAGCCCCACACGGACGAGCCCTACCG
>JASJEC010000101.1 GCA_030064845.1 Kiloniellales bacterium | reverse complement strand
GCCGCCAACCGGGCCAAGACCGACTTCATGGCCAAGATGAGCCAGGAGCTGCGCAATCCGGTGAACGCCATCATCGGCTCGTCGAACATCCTGATCGAGGAGACCTGGGGACCGATCGGCCAGCCGCAGTACGCCGACCACGCCAAGAAGATCCGCGAGAACGGCAGCCAGCTGCTGCGTATCGTCGGCTTCGCGCTGGAGATGGCCAAGGCCGATGTCGGCTCCCTCGAGCTGAACGAGGAGCCGGTCGACATCTGCCGGCTCGTTCAGTCGGCCATCAACCTCGTCCAGGACACGGTCGCCGACGACGCGCCGCCGGTCGAGATCGAGGTGCCCGACACGGCGCCTATGGTCTGGGGCGACGAGCGCCAACTGAAGCAGATCCTGATCAACCTGCTGTCCAACGCGGTCAAGTTCACGCCGGCCGACGGCCGGATCTCGCTGAACATCCGCTGGAACGACGCGGACGGCGGCATCGACATCGAGGTCGGCGACACCGGTATCGGCATGGCCGAAGACGACATACCCAAGGCCCTCGAGCAGTTCGGAAGGATCGAGAGCCAGGCCTTCCGCGAGTACAAGGGCGCCGGCCTCGGCCTGCCCATGGTGGTCGCCATGGCCGAGCGCCACGGCGGCAAGCTGCGGCTCGAGAGCGAACTCGGCAAGGGCACGATCGCCACGGTGTGGCTGCCGGACGGGCGGATTTTCAGCGCCGAGCCCGAGGCTGCCGACAGCGCCATCGCCTGAACAGTTAGTAGACCGCGCAGATCTCCCGCGGTCCGTAGGGATAGGCCACGACCCGCTCCGGCACCGCGAGATCGGCGCGCGCGTAGAGCGCCCGGACGCCGCCGAGGTCGGGGCCCTCGCCCGAGATCGCCTCGGCTATTTCCTGCAAGATCAGCTCTTTCTCCGCCGGAATGGCCATGGCGTCGGAGATTTCGGCGGCGAAAGACCACCAGTCCCAAACCTGCACCTCCACCTTGTTCAGCGCGGCGAGATCGCGCAGCAGGTTGCCGGCGACGAACCAGCCGCCCGCGATGCCCACGAAGCTGATCCCGAAACGCTCGCCGAGCGCCGGCTCGGCCCGCAGGAGGCGCCAGGCCTCGCCGGCGGTGAGAAAAGCATCGCGCGGCACGTCCCGGGGGTCGAAGGCGACGGAGAACCGCTCGCACTGGCCGGGATCGAGCTGGGCGTCGAGCAGGCGCCAGCGCCCCTCCTCCGCGTCCCAGGCCTCGCAGACCCAGTGGTCCTCGTAGCGGCCCGGCGTGAAATAGGTTGCGAAGCCGCAGCGCAGGCGCGCCGGCACGCCGGACTGGCGCAACAGCCCGCAGGTCAGCAGGGCGAAGTCGCGGCAGTTGCCCGAAAAGCGCTCGTGCGGTGGACGCTCCTCGGTGAGCGGACGAGGGTCGACCGCCGCGATGCGCGCCAGAATCTTGGCAAGCGGCCGCGTCCGCCGGTCCTGCCGGCGCTCTTCCGACAGCGGCGGCTCGAGCTCGTCTGCGAAGAAGTAGTGCAGGATGACGTTCGGCGGCAGGGCGCAGAGGGCAGCCCAACCTGACGGCGAGCCCTCGAGCAGCTGCGCGAAGTCACCGGGATCGGTGTGGGCCGAATGCCGGGCGTAGAAACTGAGATCGTCGTCCATGGAACGCTCCCGCCAAGATCAAGGGAGCAGGATAATGACCTCAAATTTCTGGGAATTGTCAACGGGTGGGAAACAAGCAACTCACCCTCACCCCGACCTCTCGTTTCGGAGAAGGCTGGGGTGAGGGTCGATTGGTTTGCTTGTTTCTAGACCCCGCCGATGCAGAGGTATTTGATCTCCAGGAAGTCGTCCATGCCGTAGTGCGAGCCCTCGCGGCCGACGCCGGATTCCTTGACGCCCCCGAAGGGCGCGACCTCGGTCGAGATGATGCCGGTGTTGACGCCGACGATGCCGCTCTCCAGGCCCTCGCCGACGCGCCAGACGCGGCCGAGATCCCGGGCGTAGAAGTAGGAGGCCAGGCCGAACTCCGTGTCGTTGGCCATGGCGATCCCCTCCTCCTCGGACGTGAAGCGGAACAGCGGCGCCACCGGGCCGAAGGTCTCTTCCTTGGTCACCTTCATGTCGGTCGTGACGCCGGTCAGCACGGTCGGCTGGTAGAAGGTGCCGCCGCGCTCGTGGCGGGCGCCGCCGACCGCCACGGCCGCGCCCTTGGCCGTCGCGTCGGCGACGTGCTCCTCGACCTTCTCGACCGCCGCCACATCGATCAGCGGGCCCTGGCTGACGCCCTCCTCCAGGCCGTCGCCGACCTTGAGGTTCCTGACCGCCGCCGCCAGCTTCTCGGCGAACTCCTCGTAGACGCCGTCCTGCACCAGGATGCGGTTGGCGCAGACGCAGGTCTGGCCGGTGTTGCGGAACTTGCTCATCATGGCGCCCTCGACGGCGGCGTCGATGTCGGCGTCGTCGAACACCAGGAAGGGCGCGTTGCCGCCCAGCTCCATGGAGACCTTCTTCACGGTGCCGGCGCACTGCTCCATCAGCAGCTTGCCGATCTCGGTCGACCCGGTGAAGGAGAGCTTGCGCACGATCGGGCTGGAGGTCATCTCGCCGCCGATCGCGCCGGCCGATCCGGTCACCACCGAGAATACGCCGGCCGGCAAACCGGCACGCTCTCCCAGCTCCGCCATGGCCAGGGCCGAATAGGGCGTCATGGTCGCCGGCTTGATCACGATCGGGCAGCCGGCGGCCAGCGCCGGGCCGGCCTTGCGGGTGATCATGGCGTTGGGGAAGTTCCAGGGAGTGATGGCCGCGACCACGCCGATCGGCTGCTTGATCACCACGATGCGCTTGTCGGCCTGGTGCTGCGGGATGGTGTCGCCGTAGATCCGCTTGCCTTCCTCGGCGAACCACTCGATGAAGCTGGCGCCGTAGACCACCTCGCCCTTGGACTCGGCGAGCGGCTTGCCCTGCTCCAAGGTCATGAGGACGGCGAGGTCCTCCGCGTTCTCCAGCATGAGGTCGTGCCAGCGGCGCAGGATGGCGGCGCGCTCCTTGGCCAGCTTGGCGCGCCAGGCCGGCCAGGCCTTCTCGGCCGCCTCGATCGCCCGGCGGGTCTCATCGGCGCCCATCTTGGGCACCGTGCCCAGGATCTCGCCGGTCGCCGGGTTGTTGACCTCGACGGTGGCGCCGCTATCGGCGTCGCACCAGGCGCCGTCGATGTAGCACTGCTGCCGGAAGAGCTTGGGGTCGTTCAACTTGGGCGCGCCATTGGCGGCCACTGCGGTGGGTTGGGCGGTCATGGGACTCCTCCGCGATCGCGCGTTATGTCGGTTGGGGGTTTGGATCCAGTATAGCCCTGCAGGCAAAGTCGGCGAAAGGGCGGCGAAGCAGGCCGGCTTGCCCCTCCCAGCGCGCTGTGACAGCGTGACCGGCCAAGCAACCGCGGAAGGAGCATGGCAATGCTCGCGATCCAGGACCCGGCTCTCTGGGCCAGCCTGATCACGATCGCCGGCGTCTGGCTGGTCACCGTGATGAGCCCCGGACCGAACTTCCTGGCGACGGTGCATACGGCGGTGCGGCGGTCCCGCACCGCGGGCCTGCTCGTGGTCCTGGGCATCACCCTGGGAACCACCCTCTGGGCGGCCGGAAGCCTGCTCGGCCTGGGCCTGCTGTTCCAGACCGCCGCCTGGCTGTATCTCGTCGTCAAGTTCGCCGGAGCCGCCTACTTGATTCTGGTCGGCATCCAGATCCTGCTCTCGGCCCGTAAGCCGGCGGCGGTCGATGAAGGCGCCGGGACGAGCGAAACCGGCTGGCGCGCCTTCCGCCTCGGCCTGCTCACGGACCTCAGCAATCCCAAGGCGGCGGCCTTCTTCACCAGCCTCTTTGCGGTCACCGTGCCGCCCGAGGCGCCGCTCTCGTTCGACCTGCTGGTGGTCGCCTGCGTGGTGGCCACGGCCGGCGTCTGGTACGCCCTGGTCGCCTGTACCGTGGTGCTCGATCCGGTGGCGGCGCTCTACCGGCGCTCGGCCCGCGCGGTCACGGCGGTCACCGGCGCGGTCTTCGTCGCCCTCGGTCTGCGCCTCGCCGCCGAGCGCTGAGCGGCCGGCGATGACCCGGGAAGAAGCGACCGGCATTCCCTATGACACGAGCTTCCGGGCCGTGCGGGAACCCCATGCGGTCGACAACTTCTTCATGCTGCACCGGCCCCGGTCCGAAGCCGCCTGGTGCGCGGAGTTCTCCCGCCTCGCCTACTGCGATTACGGCACGGTCCTGGAGGGTGCCCTCGCCCGGGTCGGCTTCTCCCCACTCGTCACCTTCGAGAGCTCCGGCACCGAAGCCTTCCTGGCCGAGGGTCCGGCCTTCGCGGTCCTGGCCTTCCGCGGCTCCGACGACCTGGATGCCTGGATCTTCAACCTGAACGCACGCCCGGCCCCGTGGCGCGGGGCCGGCGAAGTGCACCGCGGCTTCGCCGCCGCCCTCGACTTCGTCTGGGCGGAGGTCGAAGGCCAGCTCGCCAAACTGCGCGCGCCGCTCTTCATCACGGGCCATAGCCAAGGCGCCGCGCTCGCCACGCTGGCCGCCAGCCTGCTGCCGGAAGCCCGCCTGATCACCTTCGGTTCGCCGCGGGTCGGCACCGAGGCCTTCAAGGAGGCCTTCCAGGCCCGGACGGGCGCGGCCCAACGCTACGCCAACAACCGCGACGTGGTCTGCCACGTGCCGCTCTACGAGCTCGGCTTCCGCCATGTCGGGGAGCCCTATCTGATCGATCCCGACGGCCGGGTGAGCGCGGAGGAGAAAGACGACGGCGGTTTCGTCGCGCTGATTTCCCGCAGCCTAAGGGGAGGCCCCGGGGGCGGCCCCTTCAAGGAGGCGCGCAACGGCACCCTGCCCCGCGAGGCGAGCGACCACGCACCGATCAACTACGTTTCGGCGCTCCGCTGACCGCACGCACCACCTACTCCACCGTCACCGACTTCGCCAGGTTGCGCGGCTGGTCGACGTCCGTGCCCTTGATGACCGCCGTGTGGTAGGCCAGCAGCTGGACCGGCACGGCGTAGAGGATCGGCGCGACGAAGGGATCGACCCGCGGCAGTTCGATCGTGTGGACCGCACCGTCACCCAGGGCCGCGATGCCGTCGCGGTCGGAGATCAGGATGACCTTGCCGCCGCGGGCAATGACCTCCTGGACGTTGGAGGCGGTCTTCTCGTAGAGCGGCCCCGAGGGCGCGCAGACGATCACCGGCACCTGCTCGTCGATCAGGGCGATCGGCCCGTGCTTCATTTCGCCCGCGGCGTAACCTTCGGCGTGGATGTAGCTGATTTCCTTCAGCTTCAGGGCGCCTTCCAGGGCCAGGGGAAAGAGCGTGCCGCGGCCCAGGTAGAGCACGTCGCGGGCCTCGGCGACGTCGTGGGCGATGCCCCGGATCGCCTCGTCGTGGTTGAGGATCTCGGCGGCACGCGCCGGCACCTCGGTCAGCGCCGTGGTCAGCGCCGCCTGCCCCTCGGCATCGAGCGCGCCCCGCGCCCGGCCGACCGCGAGGGCCAGGCAGGCCAGGACGGTCAGCTGGGTCGTGAAGGCCTTGGTCGAGGCGACGCCGATCTCGGGCCCGGCCAGGGTCATCAGGGTCGCGTCGGACTCGCGGGAGATCGCGCTCTCAGGCACGTTGACGATCGAGAGGATCTTCTGCCCCGCCTTCTTGGCGTAGCGCAGCGCCGCCAAGGTATCGATGGTCTCGCCCGACTGGGAGATGAAGAGGCCGAGGCCGCCTTCCGGCATCGGCGCCTCGCGGTAGCGGAACTCCGAGGCGATGTCGAGCTCGACCGGCTGGCGCGCGGTCTGCTCGAACCAGTACTTGGCGACCATGCCGGCGAGGTAGGCCGTGCCGCAGGCCGAGATGGTGACGCGCGGCAGAGCCGAGAGATCGATGCCCAGGTCCGGCAGGGTCACCGCGCGGGTCAGGGGATTGACGAAGCTGTGCAGCGTGTCGCCGACCACCGCCGGCTGCTCGAAGATCTCCTTCTGCATGAAGTGGCGGTACTGACCCTTCCCGATGGCGGCGCCGGTCAGCGCGGTCCGGCGCACCTCGCGCGCCACGGCGGCGCCGCTCTCGTCGTGAACCTCGACGCCTTCTGGGCTGAGCACCGCCCAGTCGCCCTCTTCCAGGTAGCAGATCCGGTCGGTCAGCGGCGCCAGGGCGAGTGCGTCTGAGCCGAGGAACATCTCTCCCTCGCCGAAGCCGACCGCGAGCGGCGACCCCCGGCGGGCCCCGATCATGAGGTCGTGCCGCCCGGCGAAGACGATGGCCAGCGCGAAGGCGCCTTCCAGGCGGCCGAGCGCCTCGGCGACGGCCTCCTGGGGAGACATCTGCCGGCCGAGGTATTCGGTCACCAGGTGAACCACGACTTCCGTGTCGGTCTCGGTCTCGAAACGGTGGCCGAGGTCTTCGAGCTCGCTCCGCAGCGCGCGGAAGTTCTCGATGATCCCGTTGTGGACCAGGGCCACGCGGTCGTTGGCGTGGGGATGGGCGTTGGCCTCGCTCGGCCGCCCGTGGGTCGCCCAGCGGGTGTGACCGATCCCGATGGTGCCCGCGAGCGGCTGCTCGCCAACCAGGGCTTCCAGGTTGCTCAGCTTGCCCTCGGCCCGCCGCCGGTCGATCCGGCCGTTGATCAGGGTCGCGATGCCCGCCGAGTCGTAGCCCCGGTACTCCAGGCGCTTCAAGCCGTCGACCAAGAGGGGCGTAACCGGCGCCTGGCCGAGAATGCCGATGATGCCGCACATGGCTTTGATCCTCCTGCGCTTAGAGCGCCTTGGCCTTGCCGGACTTGCGCTCCGCCGACGCCGTGGCGCCGCGGAACTGGCGGAAGCGGGCCGCCGCGCCCGGGCGGATCTGCTGCTTGGCGCGCTCGATCGCGACGTCGTCGTCGCCGACGTCCCGGCTGATCGTGCTGCCGGCCGCCACCAGTGCGCCGTCGCCGATCTTGACCGGCGCCACCAGCGCCGTGTTCGAGCCGATGAAGGCGCCGGCGCCGATCTCGGTCCGGAACTTGCCGAAGCCGTCGTAGTTGCAGGTGATCGTGCCGGCGCCGACGTTCGCCTTCGCGCCGACCCGGGCGTCGCCGATATAGGAGAGATGGTTGGCCTTGGCGCCCGGCTCGAGCACCGCGTTCTTGACCTCGACGAAGTTGCCGACGCGCGCGCCCGCGTCGATTCGCGTTCCGGGCCGCAGGCGGGCGTAGGGGCCGACCACCGCGCCGGCGCCGAGATGGGCGCCCTCGAGGTGCGAGAAGGCCCTGATGCGCGCGCCGGACTCCACGGTCACGCCCGGGCCGAAGAAGACCCCGGGCTCGATCACGACGTCCGGCGAAAGCTCTGTATCGTGGCTGAGCCAGACTGTTTCCGGGTCGATCAGGGTCGCCCCGCCGGCCATGGCGGCCGCGCGCAGGCGCCTCTGCATGGCGGCCTCGGCGTGGGCCAGCTCGGCCTGGGCGTTGACGCCGAGGAGCTCCTCCTCATCGGCCTCGACCACCCGCGTGGTCAGGCCGGCCTCGGCCGCCAGGCCGTAGACGTCGGTCAGGTAGTACTCGCCCTTGGCGTTGTCGTTGCCGACCCGCTCGAGCAGCGAGAACAGGGTCGGCCCGTCGCCCAGCAGGATTCCGCCATTGCAGAGGCCGATCGCCAGCTCGTCGGGGCCGGCGTCGGCCGCCTCGACGATGCGCAGCAGGCGGCCGTCGCCGGGATCGACCAGCATGCGCCCGTAGCCGGTTGTGTCGGCAGGCCGAAACCCGAGCGCCACCAAGGCCGGCGCGTCGGGCCCTTCGCGGAGCGCCGCCATGCGCCGCAGCGTCTCGCTCGTCAGCAGCGGCGTATCGCCGTAGAGCACGAGCACCGTGCCCCGCCCGTTGGCGCCGTGGAAGCCCTCCAGGGCCTCGCTGGCGCAGGCTACGGCGTGACCGGTGCCCTTCTGGGGCGACTGGACCACGGTCCTGTGGCCCCTGCAGGCCGCCTCGACGGCCTCCATGCCGGCCCCGATGACGACCACGCTGCGTTCGGGCGCGAGGGCGGCCGAGGTGTCGAGCACATGGTGTAGCATGGGCTTGCCCGCGACCTCGTGCAGCACCTTGGGCCGGCTGGACTTCATGCGGGTCCCCATCCCGGCGGCCAGGACCACGACGGCGAGGCGGTGTTCGGTCATGAGCGGGGGCCGGTCTTGCACTTGCGGATGAGCGGTCCGGTGTTGCCTTGGCGGGTGATCATGCAGCACTAAATCCCGATCAGAGCAAGGGTATGGTTAACAAGAGGTTTCGGCGGGACTTCCGAGCTCAGTATTCGCCGTTCGATTCTGGCGATTTGATGACGCCGGCCGGGAGTTTTCCCGAGCCCGTGCTACTGGGCCATGCCGCCGTCCACGTGGATCACCTGGCCCGTCATGTAGCCGGCCTCGGGACCGGCCAGAAAGGCGACCAGGGCGGCGATCTCGTCCGGCTCTCCCATGCGGCCGAGCGGCACCTGGGCGAGCAGCTGGGCCCGCTCCTCGGGCGCGTAGCCTTCGCCCTTGTTGGCCTCCTTGGTGATCAGGCCCGGCGCGACACAGTTGACCGTGATGCGACGCTGCGCCAGCTCGATCGCCAGGGTCTTGACCAGAGTCTCGAGCCCGGCCTTGGCCGCGCCGGAGGCCGGATAGACCGGAAAACCCGTGCGGAAGACGTGGGCGTTGAGCGTGCTTATGGCGACGACGCGGCCGTCCTCGTTCATTGCCTCGACGGCCCGCTTCGTCATGTCGAAGAATCCGCCCATGATCGCGGCGAAGGCGTAGTCGAGCTCTGGCCGCTCGACCTCCCGGTAGGCCTTCATGACCGGAAAGCCGGCGTTGGCGACCAGGACGTCGAGCGGGCCGAAGGCCTCGACCGCCCGGCCGACCAGCGCGTCTCCGGTGCCCGGCTCCGCCAAGTCGCCCATGGCGATCTCGACCTCGGCGCCCCGCTGGCGCAGGTCGGCGGCCACCCGCTCGCAGCCTTCGCGGTTCTTGCGGGCATGGACCAGAATGCCGGTGCCAGGCCCCGCGAGGCGGCGGGCGCAGGCCGCGCCGATGCCGCTGCTGGAGCCGGTGATCAGGATCGATCGCGGAGACCCGCTCGCCATGCTGCTGTTCCTTTCACCCATACTCGGAAGGGATCGCGACGGCCCCGGCATATCGCGCCGGGCGAAGGCGGGCAAGCGGCGATCCCTTGACCGCCTTCGCCGCGTCGCCGACCCTGGTGCCTGCCTGAAGGGGGATGCCGCATGAAGATATCCAAGATCAGCGCGTTTCAGGTCGATCTGCCGCTCCACGAAGGCAGCTACGCCTGGTCGGGCGGAAAGTCGGTCGACGTCTTCGATTCCACCGTTGTGAGGATCGAGACCGACGCCGGCATCACCGGGCACGGCGAGATCTGCCCCCTCGGCCCCGTCTACCTGCCCTCCTACGCCGCCGGCGCCCGGGCCGGCATCGCCGAACTGGGCCCGGACCTGATCGGCCAGGACCCCCGCGAACTGGACGCGCTCAACCGGCGCATGGACGCCCTGCTCAAGGGCCACCCCTACGTCAAGTCGGCGATCGACATGGCCTGCTGGGATGTTCTCGGCCAGGCCACGGCGCTGCCCGCGGTCACGCTGCTGGGCGGCCGCGACGGCGACGAGATCCTGCTCTACCGCGCCATCTCCCAGGAGAGCCCGGACGCGATGGCCGCAAAGGTGGCGGAATACCGGGCCGAGGGCTACACCCGCTTTCAGCTTAAGGTCGGCGGCGACCCCGACGTCGACATCGAGCGCATCCGGGCCGTATCCGAGAAGCTCGAGGCCGGCGACGTGCTGATCGCGGACGCCAACACCGGCTGGCTGCCGCACCAGGCGCTCAGGGTGATCCGCGCCGTGCGCGATCTCGATGTCTACATCGAGCAGCCCTGCCTGAGCTACGAGGAGTGCCTGACGGTCCGCCAGCACACGGACCATCCCTTCGTGCTCGACGAGTCGATGGACGGGATCGAGATGCTGCTGCGCGGCCACGCCGACCGGGCGATGGATGTGGTCAACATCAAGATCAGCAAGCTGGGCGGCCTGACCCGCGCCCGGCAGGCGCGCGACCTCTGCGTGACCCTCGGCATCGCGCTGACCATCGAGGACTGCTGGGGCGGCGACATCGTGACCGCCGCCATTGCCCACCTGGCGCACAGCACGCCGGCCGGCTTCCGCTTCACAGCGACCGATTTCAACAGCTACGTCACCAAGTCGATCGCCGAAGGGGCGCCGCAGCGCTGCAACGGCCAAATGGCGGCATCGCAGGCGCCCGGCCTGGGCGTTGCACCTTACGAAGACGTTCTCGGCAAGGCGGTCTTGGAGATAGGAGGAGTCTAGCCCTGGCTATCGAACGCTTTCCAGGCTCCGCCACGGGACGCTGCCGCGCGGTAACGCACGGCGGGCTGGTCTACGCCGTCGCCACCGACACGACGAACGCCGACGGCATTGCCGAGCAGACGAGGCGCACGTTGGAAATCCTCGAGCGGACACTGCAAGAGGCCGGCAGCGACAAGAGCCGGATCCTGCAGGCCACGGCTACCTCCGGGACATGGCCATGAAGGCCGAGATGGACCAGGTCTGGTGCGCCTGGATCGGCGGAAAGGAGAACTGGCCGCAGCGCGCCTGCGTCGGCGCGGATCTGGCCGGCGACGATCTGATCGAGGTCGTCGTCATAGCCGCCCTCGCTTGAATTCTGTAATGTAACCAACTGTAGAATCCAGGAGCCGGTGCCGACCCCCCAGTATAGAGGGGTCTGCCAAGACGAACATTCCTTCGTCGTGATCGTCCGGAGCGGGCTGCCACCGGCAAACATTTTGGGACAGTAACAGTGAGCAGCAACGGGAAAAATCCGTGGAGTATTCTCGCCACACTGGCGGCGATTGTCTCGGCGGGCGTTGCTTTTTACATGGCCATCGATGCGAAGGAGGCGGGCGAGAGAGCAAGAGCTGAGGCCGATCGTGCACTCGGATACTCAAAGCAGCTGTCGATTAGCACAGCTGAACTTGCTGAAACTGCCGAAAAGGCGCTGAAGGCCTCCGAACAAATGGCAATCGCGTCTGAAGAGCTTGTCAGACGTCAGCAAGAGCTTATTGATGAACAAAGAAATACAAGGAATCTTGAGGCGTCGGCACGGATCAGAGCGGCTTGGGACAGCTACGGAAAGCAAGGTTACGAAGACCCTTCAACCTTGAACCGGGCCATCGAATTCGAAATAGACGGATTGAGCAGCGACACTTACTTGAAGCTGACCGACGTTCTCGCGCGAAAGGCGCTTCATCTCTCAACCTTCCTGGCACTTGGCAGGGGTTTTCCAGATCCGGTAATCGGCGCCTTGGACAACACGCAACGTCAGTACAATCAATCGAAGAAGTTTCGCTCCAATGCTGACGAGATCTGGTGGGCGTTCAATCATCATTTTGGTTACTCGCCCGATGGACACGAGCTCGGTGATTTCCGCGTGGTCAGGCAAGTTGTCACAGACTTAGCTGAAGTACACCCGGAAGATTGGAACAAACTGAAACCAAGAGCCCTCCTGGTTCATTTGAATTCATTTTTCTTAGAAGAAAAAGATAATCAACCCAAAGTCTGTAAGGTCTGGAAAGAAAAATTTTCGCCATTTATAAACGAGATAGATGACTCAATTCCACTTCTTGTTTACACCAGACGACCATACACGATCGAAAATTTAGCGTGGATACTGCAAGATTTATCCAGCAAGGACAATTACTTACGATGCACAAAGTATAATATTGGAAAATCAAAACTTAAAAGAAAGGGAACACTTGGTTTTTTTGTCATAGAAGACAAACCCAGACATTTTTCCAATGAGAAAGTTTCAAAAAAACTGTTCGATTGCATGATGGGCGTTCTTGAGTTCAAGAAAGAAAAAACCAAAGACTGCACAATACACTAGGGTCAATCCGAATAGCCCCGGGGGCTTGGCGGTTGATCCAATTGGCAAGGTGGCTTCCGCGTCTCCGGCTCAGGCCTTAGGCCATTCGCGGCGGCGGCTCTCCCGCGATCTCCACCAGGGTCTCGGGATAGAAGCCGTTGAAGTGGGTGCGCATGGCGAGGCCGTAGGCGCCCAGCATGCCGAACTCGATCCAGTCACCGGTGTCGATGTCCGCCGGCAGGTCATAGGGCGCAGGCAGGACGTCGAGCGAGTCGCAGGTCGGCCCGAAGAGACGGAACGGCCGCTTGGCCCCGGAGAGCGCCTCGCCGGGGCCGCGCAGGGTGCGCGTCGGAAAGCCGACCAACCCCTTGGAGATCGCCGGCTCAGAGAGGTTTCCGTAGATCCCGTCATTCAGGTAGAGGCTGTCCTCTTTGCGCAGGGTGACCTGGGTTACCACCGACTGGCCGTCGGCCACCAGGGCACGGCCAGGTTCACCCAGGAGCTCCACCTCGTCGGACAGAGACAGGTGCCGCCGGGCCTCCGCGATGGCTGAGAAGAAGTCCTCCAGCGGCGCCGAGGGCAGGCCTGGGTAGGCCGAGGGAAAGCCGCCGCCCATATCGATCCGCCGCACCGTCACGCCGGACGCCGCGAGCACCTGGGCGCAGAGTGCAAGCGCCTCGCGGTAGGCCGCCGGGTCGAGCACGAGCGAGCCGACATTGAAGGCCAGGGCCGCTTCCGCGCCGGCCTCGGCCACAGCGGCCAAGAGCGCCCCAGCCGTCGCCGGGTCGGCCCCGAACTTGGTCGAGAGGTCGTAGGTGGCGTCGCGGCTGGGCGTCGCCAGGCGGACGAAGACGGTAACGGCTGCGGCCGGGACCTCGGCGAGGAGCTTCTCCAGCTCGCCCGGGTGGTCGATCACGAAGTCCGTGACGCCGTGTCGCCGAAAGGCTTCTCCCGCGGCACCAAGGAGCCTGACCGGCGCCATGAAATGGCAGCGCGCGTCGGGATCGACGGACTTCACCAGGGCCACCTCGGCCAGCGACGCGGTATCGAAGTCGCGGATCCCGGCGCGCATCAGGCAGGACAGCACCCGGGGGTCGGGGTTTGCCTTGACCGCATAGAGAACGCGGCCGGGAAATCCTTCCAGGAAGGTCGTCGCCAGCCCTTCCAGAACCCTCGGATAAAGACAGTGGACAGGCTCGCGCGGCTGCAGGTCGGCGACCATCTGCTCGACGCTTTCGTAGCGTCCTGCATTTTCCGATCGTCCGACCATCAGCCTGGGATTGGCAACCATAAAGTGGCTCCCGCGTCGTACCGCCTGCACGATGCTAGCCCGTATTTCTCACACTATCCATGGCCTGCGTCGTGCCCAGGCGGGCGTTCGGCAAGGAGAAGGCCGAAGAGCGTAGCCTTCGCTACGGTTGAGGCCTTCGACGCCGCCGACGCCCGCCTGGGCGCGACCCTTCGGGCGGTGCTGTCCGGCCAACAGGGTGCGTCAAGACGCTTGCCCGATACGCCGGCATCGCGCCGCGCGGCTTTCCTGCCCTGTTGGCCGGACAGCACCGCGCAGACCATGGATAGTGTGAGAAATGCGGGCTAGCCCGCATTTCTCACACT
>JASJEC010000100.1 GCA_030064845.1 Kiloniellales bacterium | reverse complement strand
TGATCCGGCAACCCAGGGCGGGTGGCATCCCTGGATGCCCGGGTCAAGCCCGGGCATGACAATTTTGGGTGGCGCCGGTTTCGGCGGTGTCTTTCGAATACGCTCCTCCTTTTGTCACTGCCGGACGGGCGTTGCCCGAGCGCTGCGCGCTTCCGGCAATCCAGGGCGACCGGCATCCCTGGATGCCCGGGTCAGGCCCGGGCATGACAAGTTAGGGGCTTCGTGTCTCGGCGCCGTTGCGTGATCCGTCGCATCGGATCAAGCTGACCCTATGAAAAGACGCATCCTCGTCATCAATCCCAACTCGACCGTGGCGGTCACCGAGGCCATGGACCGGGCGGTCGCGCCTCTGCGCCCTGGCTTCGACGGCGAGATCCGCTGCGTCACCCTGGCCGAGGGGCCGCCCGGCATCGAGAGCCAGCGCCAGTCCGACGAGGTCGTGGCCCCGCTCTGCCGCCTGGCCGAGCGGGAAGCGCCGGAGACCGCCGCCTTCGTCGTCGCCTGCTTCTCCGATCCCGGCCTCCACGCCCTGCGCGAGATCACCGGCAAGCCGGTCTTCGGGATCGCCGAATCCGGCCTGCTGACGGCGCTCACCCTGGGCGAGCGCTTCGGCATCATCGCGATCCTGGAGACCTCGATCCCGCGCCACGGCCGGATGATCCGCGGCCTCGGCCTGGAGGCCCGCCTGGCCGGCGAGCGCGCGGTCGGCTTCGGCGTGACCGCGCTGGCCGACGCGGCGGCGGTCGAGAGCCGGATGATCGAGTCGGGGCGCGCCCTGCGCGATGACTGCGGCGCCGACGTCCTGGTGCTCGGCTGCGCCGGCATGGCCGACTACCGGGCCGCCATGGAGGCGGTGCTCGGGCTGCCCGTGGTCGATCCGACCCAGGCCGCGACCGCCCACGCCGTCGCCGCCGTGCAGCTCGGCTACCGGCGGGCGCCGAGTGCCTCGGCTCAGTAGACCCGTGTCAGCTTGTAGCCCCGCTTTTCCAGGAGCTTGAGGACGCCGCGCTCGCCCGGCAGGTGGAGCGCGCCGACCGCGACGAAGGCGCCGCCCGCGTCGAGCCGCTGGGGCAGACGGGCGGCCATGTTCTCGTTGCGGCTGTAGAGCATCCGCTCGTCGAACACCTCGCGCACCAGGGGCACCTCGTCCGTCATCATCGCCTCCTTGAGGTCGAAGAGCCGGTTCAGGTCCCGCGCCAGGTAGGCCGCTTTCATCTCTTCGAAGATCGGCTCGATCTGGTCGTGAGAGGCGACGGTCAGGTCGAGCAGCTCAAGCTGGTCCGCCTCGGCCAGACCGGAGAACACCAAGATCTGCTCCTCAACCGTCTCCAGGCCGTGGACCGCCTTGCCCTGGCGCTTGGCGGTATCCTGGATGATCTGGTCGAGCGGCTTGCCTCCGGCGCTCTGGCGCTGGAACTCGGACGGCGGCAGGCTGAAGAACAGCACCAGGGCCCAGGGCTTGAACAGCTGGATCTGTTCCCGCGCCATGCCGTAGCGCGCGCCGGCGGCGACCAGGCGGTCCAGACGCTCCGCGCCGGCGACTTGGCCCAGCGAGCGTCCGTCGAAGAACAGCATGGACTGAGCCAGGGCCATCTGCACCTGCGGGTTCATCACGATCTCGAGGATCACGGACTTGGAGGTGTCGAGGGAGGTCTTCACCGGCTCCGGCAGGGCGACAACGTCGCTCGCGGCCGAGTGCATGGTCCCGAAGAGGTAGCTCGGCGCGCTGCCGGGGACGTCGACGCGCCAGAGCAGGCCCTGGCCGTAGGGCAGGTCCGTGGCGGCGGCGTCCGGGCGCAGCGGCGCCAGCAGCACCAGAGCCGGCAGCGCGATCAGCAGAAACAGCCGGCTGAAGGCACCAGTCCGGCGGAAAACCTGGGTCATCGCCTATCCTTTCCAAGCCCGGCCGGGCCGAAGGTGCCGAGGCCGGTCACAAGACCGCAAGATATTCAGAATACGAGTGTTTCACCCAGCCGTTGACAATGCCTTACCGCTGGTGGGCCTTTCCGGCCGGGCCGCAGCCCGATCTCGCGGCGGCGAGGACGATCGTCCAGGCGTTGCATATTGATGCGATCCTCCATCCCATGATAGCGAAATTTCTCAGGGGACCGAGCCGAGTCGGTCCGACGAGAGGGCTATCGATGAAGCGCGTCTTGACCGGGTGTTTCGCCATTATCGCCGGATTGGCTGGCGTCACCGTCGCGCCGTCGCACGCGGGGCCGCAAACCGCGCGGGCGGCCGCCCCGCTGCTCGCCCAGGCTCCGGCGCCCGCCGGGCAGGCCGAAGGCGAGCGCTTCGTGGTCTACTTCGCCAGCGGCAGCGCGGAGCTGGACTCCGCCGCCGAGGTGGTTCTGAAGGAGGCGAAGGCAGCCCTCGCCAAGCTGGAGCGCGGCCGGATTCTCCTGATCGCCGGCACCGACACGGTCGGCGACCCGGCGGCCAATGTCCGCTTGTCGGAGCGCCGCGCCGACGCCGTCGCGGCGGCCATGATCGCCGGCGGTGTCGCGCCCAGCGCGATCCGGGCCGAGGCCTTCGGCGAGGCCGATCTGGCCGACCCCACCGGCGACGGGGTCGACCAGGCCGGCAACCGGCGGGTCGAGATCCTGGTCGGACGCTGATCCCGACAAGCTCCCGGGGGCCTTGACGGATCAACCTTCGGCTCACCACGTAAGTGATGAGGCCGCTACTTGCGCGCCCGAGAAAAGGGGAAAGGTCTAGGCATGAAGAAACTGGCGATCATCGTCGGCGTCCTGGTGCTTCTCTTGGTGGCCGGCCTCGCCGCCGTTCCCTTTTTCGTGCCCATGGAACCGGTGAAGGGCCGCATCGCCGAGGCCGCCCAGGAGGCGACCGGCCGCGAACTCTCGATCGGCGACCTGTCGCTCTCGGTCTTTCCGCGCGTCGAGATCGATGCTGCCGAGGTTGCCCTGGCGAATCCGTCCGGGTCCGACCGCGAGCACCTCGCCACGGTGCAGCGCCTGCTGATCCGCCTGGACGTCCTGTCGCTCCTGTTCTCGCGGGAGGTCGCGGTCGACAGCTTCGTGCTGGTCGAGCCGGCGATCCACCTGGAGGTAGACGAGAGCGGCACGCCGAACTGGGCTTTCACCCCAGCCGCACCCGCGCCGAGCGACGGCGCCGAGGGCGGCGAGCCGAGTGCGCAGCCCGTCCCCGAGCCGGCCGAGCCGTCGGAGAAACCGAAGCGGGCCGCGGGCATCGCCGGGCTTCGCCTCGGCGACGTGCGCATCGAGCGCGGTCTTCTGACCTACGCCGACGCGGCGCGCGGCCAACGCCACGAGGTCTCGGACATCGGGCTCTCCCTGGCGCTCGAAGCCTTCGATGAGCCCTTGACTGCCGAAGGAAGAGCGACCTGGCGCGGCGAGGAGATCGCCCTGCGCCTCGACGCCGACAACCTGCGCGCTCTCTCGGAGGGCGCGGCCGCCAAGGTCGCGCTCAACCTGCGGGGCCGGCCGCTCTCGCTCGGCTTCGAAGGCGACCTCGCCGTGTTGCCCGCGGTTGACGCGGAGGGGCGGGTCGATCTCGACGTGCCCTCGCTCAGGGAGCTCGCGGCCTGGGCCGCCAAGCCCATCGAGCAGGGTGGCAGCGGCCTGGGCCCGCTCGCGATCACCGGGCGCGTGGCGGTCGAGGGCCAGACCTACGCCTTCGAGGAGGCCACGATCAGGCTCGACGCCATGACCGCGACGGGCCGTCTCGCCGCGGCGCTCGGCGGGCCGAGACCCAGCCTGTCCGGCGCGCTCGCCATCGACCTGCTGGACCTCAACCCCTACATGCCGGCCGAGAAGACCGAGGCCAAGGCCGCTCCGGGAACCGGCGGGGCCGCCCCCGCTGCGGGCCAGGGCCAGTCAGGCGGCGCCCAGCCCAAGGCGGCCAAAGCCGGCACCTGGAGCAACGAGCCGATCGACCTAAGCGCGCTAAAGGCGGTTGACGCCGATTTCGCTCTGGAGGTCGGCGGAATCCGGGTGCGCGACATCAAGGTCGGACGCAGCGTTCTCGACGCGAAGCTTGAGAATGGCCGGCTGGTTGCCGACCTGAAGGAGCTCAATCTCTACAACGGTAGCGGCGAGGGACGCTTCGTCGTCGACGGCAGCGGCGCGGTCCCGTCCGTCGAGAATCGCCTGGCACTGACGGGCGTCACACTGGAGCCCCTGCTGCGCGACGCCGCCGGCTTCGACCGGCTGGAGGGCACCGGCGGCTTCGACTTCGCGCTCGAGACCCGGGGCGGGAGCCAGCGCGCCATGGTCGCCGCGCTCGGCGGTCGGGGTGGGATCGAGTTCCGCGACGGCGCGATCAAGGGTGTCAACCTGGCCGCCATGATCCGCAACATCGAGTCCGCCTTTCTCGCCGCGGACAAGGCCCAGAAGACAGATTTCGCCGAGCTCTCCGGCACCTTCCGGATCGCCAAGGGCGTGCTCAACAACGACGACCTGAAGCTGCTCAATCCGCTGATCCGGGTGACCGGCGAGGGCCGCGTCAACCTGCCGGCGCGCACGCTCAAGTACCGCATCGAGCCCAAGGCGGTGACCGACCTGAAAGGCCAGGGCGGCGACCTCGCGGCCAGGGGCCTGGCGGTTCCCGTCATCGCCGAGGGGCCCTGGCATGCGATCACCTACCGGCCCGACATTGTCGCCCTGATCGGCAAGCCGGCCGACACTTTGAAGGGCACGGTCGAGGGCCTGACGTCTCCGTTAACGGGCGAAGGCGGCGGCACGGACGCGGCCAAGGACACCCTCAAGGACGCCGGTGACGCGCTGAAGAAGCTGTTCGGGAATTAGCGCGCGCCGAGACCGGCCGGACGCAGCTCAGTAGACCCGGCTGAGGCCGAAATCGACCACGTCGGCCAGGGCCTGGCGCGGGGTTGAGTCGGGGAAGATCTCGAGCGCCTTGTGGGCCGCCGCGCCAAAGGAGCGGGCGCGCCCGATGCACTCTTCCAGGCAGCCGTGCCGGGTCATGATGTCGATCGCCTGCTCGAGGTCAGCCTCGTCCTGCTGCAGGTCTTCCATGCAGCGCCGCCAGAAGTGCTTCTCGCGCTCGGTCCCGCGCTGGTAGGCCAGGATCACCGGCAGGGTGATCTTGCCTTCGCGGAAGTCGTCGCCGATCGACTTGCCGAGCAGCGCCTGGCGGGCGGAGTAGTCCAGCACGTCGTCGACCAACTGGAAGGCGACCCCGAAGCTGTGTCCGAAGACCTCGAGCGCCCGTTCCTCGGCCTCCGGGCGGTCGGCGACCACGGCCCCGATCTCGCAGGCGGCGGCGAAGAGCGCCGCGGTCTTGGCGCTGATCACCTTCATGTAGCTGTCTTCGGTAGTGGCGGTATCGTTCGAGGTGGTCAGCTGCATGACCTCGCCCTCGGCGATGATCGCCGAGGCATCGGACAGGATGCGCAGCACCTTGAGCGAGCCGTCTGCAACCATGAGCTGAAAAGCCCGGCTGAAAAGGAAGTCGCCAACGAGGACGCTGGACTTGTTACCCCAGACCGCGTTCGCGGTCGCCAATCCGCGGCGCAGGTCGCTCTCGTCGATCACGTCGTCGTGCAGCAGGGTCGCCGTGTGGATGAACTCGACGCAGGCTGCCAGGGCCAGGTGCCGGGGCCCTTCGTAGCCGCAGAGCTGCGCCGACGCCAATGTCAACAACGGCCGCAGGCGCTTGCCGCCGGCCGCGATGATGTGGCCGGCGAGCTGCGGGATCAGCACCACTTCGGATTGCATGTGATCGAGGATGAGCGCGTTGACCCGTTGCAGATCCTGTTGCACCAGGGCTGTCAGGCGCTGCAAGCCGTTCTCCGGAGAAGCCGCATTCTCCCGCTTGTAGTCGGCGACCAGTGCCACTTTCGACCTTCCCACCTTTCCTTCCGGGCTGGCCTGCGTTTATCTTCCTTGTCTTGGCCCGGCGGACTGCCGGCCAGAATAGGTGCCTGGGCTGTTGCGTCAAGCCTGCCTCGGTGAAGCTCGGGGCCGGCTCTTGCCGCCGCCGTCTCGATCGCGGCCAACCCTGGCGATCCCGCCCAACCCGAGCACGATCACAACGACCTTGTTACGAGACTGTTAGCCGAGGGGTTCAATAGGGGCAGGGCGATGAAGGAGCTGTTGCGCACCAACGACATCGTGAAGCTGTCCTGGCTCACGGCGCTGTTGGCGGACTCCGGTATCGAAGCGGTTGTGCTCGACGCCAACACCTCGATCCTGGAGGGCTCTGCGGGGGCGATCCCGCGGCGCCTCGCCGTCATGGACGACGACTACCTTCGCGCGAAACGACTCCTTGTCGAGGCCGGCGAGCTCGACCCGGCATGACGCCACGCACCCAGCCCGCCGCCGCCGGATCCCCCGGCGCGACGACCCTGGACTTTCTTCTGGACGGGCGGGTCCGCCTTCGCCAGCCGGCGCGCGGCTACCGGGCGGCCATCGATCCGGTGCTGCTGGCTGCGTCGGTCGAGGCAGGCGCAGGGGAAAGCCTGCTCGATCTCGGCTGTGGCGTCGGCGCCGCGGCCCTCTGCCTTCTGGCCCGCGAGCCCGAGGTACGGGTCGCGGGCCTGGAGGTGCAGGGGGCACTGGCGGCTCTGGCCCGCGCCAACGCCGAGGAGAACGGGTTTGCAGGCCGGTTCGAGGTGGTCGAGGGCGACCTGCGCGAAGCGGCGGATCACTTTCCGCCCGAGGGTTTCGACCGGGTCCTGATGAACCCGCCCTACCTGGGTTGCGCCTCGGGACGTCCCTCGAAGCTGGCGTCGCGCGACCTGGCGCAGCGCGAGGGCGAGACCGGGCTGGCGCACTGGCTGGCCGCCGCGCGGCAATGGCTCAGGCCCAAGGGGACACTCAACGTGATCTACCGCGCCGACCGGCTGGCCGACCTCCTCGCGGGGCTCGCCCCCGCCTTCGGGGGCATCCGGCTGTTTCCACTCTGGCCAGCCGAGGGCCGGCCCGCGAAGCGCATTATCGTCGCCGCCCGCAAGGGGGTCGCGGCGCCCGGAGGCGTGAGCTGCGGCCTCGTCCTGCACCGGGGCGACGGCGCCTATACGGCGGCCGCGGAGGCGGTCCTGCGGGAGGCCGCCCCGCTCGTCTGGTAGCGCCCGAGGCCGGCGGCCTTCGATCCGGATCTCCGTCGGCGTGGGGTGTTGGCAAGCCTGCCGCGCGGCCCCATTTAGCTGGCTATGGATTTCTACGCGCTCCTGGCCAAGCTTCCGCTCAGCCGATTCAAGAACCCTCCGCCCCAGGTCGCCGTGGTCGCGCTCACCGGCGTGATCGGCGGGATGGGCCCCATGCGCGGCGGTCTCTCCCTCGCGGCACTGGCCGACCCGCTGGAACGGGCCTTCAAGATGCCCCGGATCCGGGCCGTGGCGCTCCGGGTCAACTCGCCAGGCGGCTCGCCGGTGCAGTCGGCGCTGATCGCGGAACGGATCCGGGACCTCTCGGCCGAGCACGAGGTGCCGGTGATCGCCTTCGCCGAGGACATCGCGGCCTCCGGCGGCTACTGGCTGGCCTGCGCGGCCGATGAGATCTACGTCAACGAGAGCAGCATCGTCGGCTCGATCGGGGTGATCTCCGCCAGCTTCGGGTTCACCAAGATGATGGAGCAGATCGGGGTCGAGCGGCGGGTCCACACGGCGGGCGAGCGCAAGTCCATGCTCGATCCCTTCAGGGAAGAGGACCCGAAGGACGTCGCCCGGCTCAAGGCGATCCACCAGGACATCCACGAGAGCTTCAAAGAGATGGTCCGCCAGCGTCGGAGCGAACGCCTGAAGGGCGGCGATAAGACGCTCTTCTCGGGCGACGTCTGGACCGGCCGCAAGGCCGTGGAACTGGGACTCGCCGACGGCGTCGGCGAGATGCGCCGGGTGCTGCGCGAGCGCTACGGCGAGAAGCTGCGCCTGCGCAAGGTCGAGGACCGTCAACGCTGGTGGCGGCTGCGCCTGCCTTTCTCCGCAGCCGGGGCAACGGGCGGACGGCCGGTCTCCGCGGCCTGGGCGGAAGGCCTGATCGCGGCTGTGGAGGAGCGGGCGCTCTGGGCCCGCTTCGGCCTCTAGATCGGATCATGTTTAGACGGAAGCAGGTCCTGCTTCCGTCTAAACATGTGAATCCGATCTACATCATTGAGTTAGAGCAGATTCACCGGGTTTGATGAATCGCTTCTAGCGATTCAATCAAACCCGGATCTGCTCTAGGGTAGACCGGGTCCCAGCAGCCCGCTCGCCTTGACGGCCCCGGGACCGCGCCATACAAGACGCCATGTTCTCGCTCCAGAAACTCCTGTTGCTGGCCGCCCTGGTCGGTGCCGTCTGGTACGGTTTCAAGCTGGTTTCGCGGCTCCAGGAGGCACGTCAGCTGGACCGGTCTGTGAAGTCCCAGCGGCGTCCGGTCAAAGGGGGCGGCGACGGCGGCAAGGCCGAGCGCAAGGAGGCCGAGGAGATGGTTCGCTGCCCGGTCTGCGAAGCCTTCGTGGCGGCGCGGGCCCAATCGAGCTGCGGACGGCCGGATTGCCCCTATTAGGGATCTATTCCGCTAATCGCGTAAAGCGTCAATAAACCATGATGTTATGCGCCTAATACGAGAACAACATGCTGAATATGTTAGTATTTTATGCAGGTTCAGCTAATACATTTATAAGGCTTGCCCCCTAGGATCGGCTCGATGGCCGCGACCTATAAGTGTGGTCGCCCAGGCCGAACGTTGCCACGAGCCGCGCGGCGGTTGATCGACCGAGGGGCGAGATGCAGTACATTGAAAGCCTAGAACAGGCGGCCGAGTATGCCGAATCTGCCTTGAAGCACATGCGCCAGCACGATGTGGTGCAGAATCCCAACAACTTCGCGGTCTGGTACGGCTACTTCGCAGGCCGGGACCCGGCCATGAACCGGGCCCTGGACATCGTGCTCAGCAACAAGGCGCAGCTTACACCTGAGCGTTGTGAAGAGATCTACGAGCAGTTCATCGGCTTCGACAAGGAGAGCGGTGAGCTTCGGGAAACCACCAGCCGCCTGCAGTCCATGATCGGCGAGATCCTCAACCATCTCGACGAGGCGGGCAAGGACCAGGGCCGCTACGGTGAAAAGCTCGCGGGCTTCTCGAAGGACCTGGCGCAGTCCGGCGACGGCGGCGACATGGCCGAACTGGTCAAGGGCATCCTGAACGATACGCGCAACATCCTGGAGAAGAACCAGGCGCTCGAGAGCCGGCTCGGTGAATCCTCGCAGGAGATCACCGACCTGCGCCAGCACCTCGAGGAGGTGCGCCGCGAGGCGATGACCGACGCGCTGACCGGAATAGCCAACCGCAAGTATTTCGACCTGACCCTGCGCGAGGAAGCGGCCAAGGCCCAGGAAGACGGCTCGGATCTTTCGCTCCTGCTGCTCGACATCGATCACTTCAAGAAGTTCAACGATACCTTCGGTCACCTGATCGGCGACGAGGTGCTCAAAGCCGTGGCCCGCATCCTCAAGGACGGCGTCAAGGGCCGCGACACGCCGGCGCGTTACGGCGGCGAGGAGTTCGTGGTCGTTCTGCCGAGCACGAGCCTGGACAACGCCCTCACGGTGGCCAACCAGATCCGTCAGAAGCTGTCTTCGCGCAAACTGAAGAACCGCAAGACCGGCGAGAGCTACGGGATCGTCACCATGTCGGTCGGCGCCGCCAAGTACCGCCTCGGCGAAACCCTGGAGAGCTTCGTCCGCCGGGCGGACCAGGCGCTCTATCGCGCCAAGGCCGAGGGCCGCAACCGGGTCATCTCCGAGCTGATGCTGGAGTTCGTCGGGCTCGCGGAGTAAGCCGCCTGCGCTTGATTCCCCCGGGGGGCGAGGCTACTCTCCCCCGGTTTTTCGCAGTGCAACAAAGACCCGGCCCCCATGCCACCCGGAAAATCCGCCGCGTCGCGCCGGCGCGCCTTGCGCGCCGATCCGGAGAGCTGCTTCCAGCGCCTGATTCTCAAGCTTCAGGACTATTGGGCGAGCAAGGGCTGCGTCATCCTGCAGCCCTACGACCTGGAGGTCGGCGCGGGTACCTTCCACCCAGCGACCACCTTGAGGTCGCTCGGCCCGCAGCCCTGGAAGGCGGCCTATGTCCAGCCGTCGCGCCGGCCGACCGACGGCCGCTACGGCGAGAACCCCAACCGCCTGCAGCACTATTACCAGTTCCAGGTGATCTGGAAGCCGTCGCCGCCGGACAGCCAGGCGCTCTACCTGGGCTCGCTGGAGGCGCTCGGCATCGACCTCATGGCGCACGACATCCGCTTCGTCGAGGACGACTGGGAGAGCCCAACCCTCGGCGCCTGGGGCCTCGGCTGGGAGGTCTGGTGCGACGGCATGGAGGTCACCCAGTTCACCTACTTCCAGCAGGTCGGCGGCATCGACTGCGATCCCGTGTCGCTCGAGCTGACCTACGGCCTGGAGCGCCTGGCGATGTACGTCCAGGGCGTCGAGAACGTCTACGACCTTGACTGGGACGGCGTGCCGAAGGAAGAGGGCGGCAAGACCTACGGCGACGTTTTCCTGCAGTCGGAGCAGGAGTTCTCGGCCTACAACTTCGAAGTGGCCACCACCGAGACGGTCATGGCCCACTTCAAGGACGCGGAGGCGGAGTGCGCCAAGCTTCTGAAGGCCGAGCGCCCCCTGGCCCTGCCGGCCTACGACCAGTGCATGAAGGCGAGCCACCTGTTCAATCTGCTCGACGCCCGCGGCGTGATCTCGGTGACCGAGCGCCAGGCCTACATCGGCCGGGTGCGCGACCTGGCCAAGAGCTGCTGCGAGGCCTGGCTGGCCAGTCAGGCGGGGAGCGCCAGTTGATCGTCTCAGACACGCAAGTTTTGTCATGCCCGGACTTGATCCGGGCATCCAGGGCGACCCTCGGCCCCTGGATAGCCGGGTCGAGCCCGGCTATGACAAGGACTGGGGAAATGGCCGGGCTGCGAGGGCGCCATGGCTGAGCTCCTGCTCGAGCTGCTGTCGGAGGAGATCCCGGCGCGCATGCAGGCGCGCGCCGCGGAGGACCTGAAGCGCCTGGTCACCGGCAAGCTGGAGGAGGGGCGACTCGACTTCGGGAGCGCCGAGGCCTTCGCCACGCCGCGGCGCCTCACCCTGGTGGTCGACGGCCTGCCGACGCAGCAGCCGGATCTCTCCGAGGAGCGCAAGGGGCCGCGGGTCGGCGCGCCCGAGCAGGCGCTGCAGGGCTTCATGAAGGCCAACGCCCTGTCATCCATCGACCAGGCCGAGGTCCGCGAGGTCAAGGGCGCCCGGTTCTACTTCGCGGTCAGGCAGGTCGCGGGGCGGCCCAGCGTCGAGGTCCTGCCGGCGGCCATTGCCGGCGCGCTGACCGCCTTCCCCTGGCCGAAGTCGATGCGCTGGGCCGGCGACAAGTTCCGCTGGGTCCGGCCGCTCCACGCCGTGCTCGCGCTCTTCGACGGGGCGCCGCTCGACTTCGCCGACCAGGCCGGCAGCTTCACCTCGATGGTGGCGCTGGGGCAGACCGAGACCCGGGGCCACCGCTTTCTCGCGCCCGACCCGATCGCCGTTTCCAACTACGCTGACTACCGCAAGAAGCTGAAGCAGGCCAAGGTGATCCTCGATCCGGCGGAACGCGAGGCGATCATCCGCCGCGAGGCCGGGAAGCTGGCCAAGAAGGCCGGCCTGGCGGTCAGGGACGACCCGGCCCTGTTCGGCGAGGTCGCCGGCCTGGTCGAATGGCCCGTGGTTCTCATGGGGCGCATCGACCAGGCCTTCATGGACCTGCCGCCGGAGGTTCTGACCACCGCCATGCGGAGCCACCAGAAGTACTTCGCCACCGAGGACGCCGAGGGGCGTTTTGCCGACCGCTTCCTCCTGGTCGCCAACATGGCGACCAGGGACAAGGGCAAGACGATCATCACCGGCAACGAGCGGGTCCTGCGCGCCCGCCTGGCGGACGCCCGCTTCTTCTGGGACGAGGACCGGAAAAAGCCCTTGGCCGGCCGGGTCCTGGACCTGAAGAACATCGTCTTTCATGCCCGGCTGGGCACGCTCGACGACAAGGTCGACCGTCTGCAGGCGCTGGCGGCGATGCTCGCCAAGCACATCCCGGGCGCCGACCCGGACCGGGTGCGCTCCGCCGCGCGGCTCTGCAAGGCCGACCTCACGACCGGCATGGTCGGCGAATTTCCCGAGCTCCAGGGCATCATGGGCCGCTATTACGCGCGCCACGACGGCGAGAGCGAGGCGGTGGCCGAGGCTATCGCTGAGCACTACGCGCCGCAGGGCCCGGGCGACCGCTGCCCCTCGGCGCCCGTCTCGGTCGCCGTTGCTCTGGCCGACAAGCTCGACACGCTGGTGAACTTCTTCGCCATCGACGAGAAGCCGACCGGCTCGAAGGATCCCTTCGCCCTGCGCCGGGCCGCCCTGGGCGTCATCAGGCTGATCGTCGAGAACGGGATCCGACTGCCGATGCGGACCGTTTTCACCGAGGCGCCGCGCGCCGCCGCGGCCAAGGGCGAGGTCGCGCGGGACATGATCGATTTCTTCGCCGACCGGCTCAAGGTCGCGCTGCGCGACCAGGGCGTGCGGCACGACCTGATCTCGGCGGTCTTCGCGCTGGGCGGCGAGGACGACATCGTGCGCGTGCTGGCGCGCGTGGCCGCCCTGGAGTCCTTCCTCGGGACGGACGACGGCGCCAACCTCCTGGTGGCTTACCGCCGGGCGGCCAACATCGTGCGGATCGAGGAAAAGAACGACAAGACGACCTACAACGGCGGTGCCGACAGTGCCGCGCTCAAACAGGAGGAAGAGCGCGTCCTGTTCGACAGCCTGGGGCGGGCCGCAACCGCGGCCGAGGCCGCCCTGTCGGACGAGGACTTCACCGGCGCCATGTCTTCGCTCGCCGGATTGCGACGGCCGGTTGACAAATTCTTCGATGAGGTGACGGTGAACGCCGACGATCCGGCGCTGCGCGCCAATCGGTTGCGTCTGCTGTCGCAGCTCGGGTCGACCCTGGGCCAGGTGGCGGATTTCTCCAAGATCGAGGGTTGAGGTGGCACAAACAAAGGTAACCACGGCCAAGTGGATCTACAGCTTCGGCGGAGGCGAGGCGGAGGGCGCGGCGAGCCTGCGCAATCTCCTCGGCGGCAAGGGGGCCAACCTGGCGGAGATGTCCGCGCTCGGCCTGCCGGTGCCGCCCGGCTTCACGATCACAACCGAGGCCTGCACCCACTACTACGACAACGGTAAGGCGCTGCCGCCCGGTCTCAAGGAACAGTTCGAGGCGGCGCTCGGCGCCATGGAGAAGCTCGTCGGCGCGCGCTTCGGCGACCAGAAGAACCCGCTGCTCGTCTCGGTGCGCTCGGGCGCGCGGGTCTCCATGCCCGGCATGATGGACACGGTGCTCAACCTCGGCCTCAACGACCAGACCGTCGAAGGCCTGGCCCGGCATTCCGGCGACGGACGCTTCGCCTACGACAGCTACCGCCGCTTCATCCAGATGTTCGGCGACGTGGTGCTCGGCGTCGACCATCACGGCTTCGAGGAGATCGTCGACCTGCACAAGGAGGACCGGGGCGTCACCCTGGATACCGATCTCTCCGCCGAGGACTGGCAGGC
>JASJEC010000099.1 GCA_030064845.1 Kiloniellales bacterium | reverse complement strand
CTGCGCAGGGACGGGCGCGCGCCCCTGTCGAAGCTGGCCGACATTCTGGGCGTGTCCCGCGGGACGGTGCAGAACCGGATCGAGCGCCTGCTGGAATCGGGGGCGCTCCTCGGCTTCACCATCCGGGTGCGCGACGACTACGAGACGGAGAAGATCCGGGCGGTCATGATGATCGAGGTCAAGGGACAGTCGACCACCGAGGTGATCCGCAAGCTGCGCGGCTTTCCCGAACTCCAGAAGATCCACACGACCAACGGGAACTGGGACCTGGTGGTCGAGATACAGACTGACAGCCTGAGCGACTTCGACCGCATCCTGAGGGAAGTCCGCGGCGTCAACGGGGTCTCGAACAGCGAGACGAGCCTGCTCCTCAGCAGCGTATGAATGCCTTCCAGAGTTCAGAGAGGGTCGACGCCCAGGATCAGCGGGTGAAGCCAAAGGAGACCGAAGAAGAGGCCGAGGCCGGCCGCGAGCCGGACGAGACTCGCGCGGAGGCTCGCCGGTCTCGGGATGAAGGGGGTCTGCCCGACGCGGGCCGTGAGGGCTTGCCACGCCTCTCCCATCTCGCGGCGCTTCCGGCGGTCCACGAGGCGCCCGCCCAGGACGGCGAAGGCCGCGAAGCTGCCGAAGAGGATCAGATGAGCGAGGTCGCCGTTCGGCACGATATGGGCGACGGCCCAGAGCGCCAGGGCCGCCAGCAAGGGATGCCGGGTCCAGCGCACGACCCCCGGGTGGGCGGGGTCGAAGGTCTCGTTTGCGCGGCCGCCGAAGGAAAAGGGGTTCGGCCGGGCGACGGAGGCGGCGAGCAGAAGGCAGGCGGGCAGCATGAGGACGAGCGTCACCTGTGACTGCCAGGGGGCCCAGGGCCAGATCTGGACGAAGGGCGCCCGCCCCGCCGCGAGGATCAGCCAGGCCAGGACCGCGAGCGACAAGGCGGAATAGAGCAGGCTGAAACCCGTCGCCCCCAGGCGCTGGACCAGCCAGGGCTTGACCGGAGGCCGAACCGGAATCGAATGGCTCGCGAAGAAGATCGCGAACGCAAAGGCGAACTCGGCCCAGGCCATGGGTCAGTTGCTCTTCAGGACACTTACCGGGGAGCGGCAAGCTAGCACGGAACTCGCACCGCCTCACGCCGGCCGGTCACGAGACCACTCCAGGTCAATCGTCGGATCGACGGTCTCCGGGCAGGGTGCATATCTCGGCCAGGAGAGCCTCCGGCCGGCCGCGCGTACGGCCCTTCTCGACGCAGTCTCCATAGGACCAGTGGGCAAAGAACTCGTTGCCTTCGGTCGAGAACTGGCGGGTGTAGAGCGAGGTCGTCTGGAGCGTCGACATCAGCCCGGCATAGACCGCGAGGCCGAGAACCGCCGGCGGACCGATGCCCTTGCGCGACCGGGCCAGCCACGCGGTTACCGTGGGGAGCCCGAAGATCGCCAGGACGGCGAGGGCCGGCCAGATGTCGAAACGGTAGCGCAGGGTGATGGTCCCGTATGCCAAGGTCAGGACCGCGGTGACGCCCGTCGCCAGCAAAAGGCCAAGCAGAGGCTTTGGCGCCCGCCAGGGGCAGGCAGCGGCCAGGAAGATCCATCCGGCCCAGAGCCAGAGCATCCCGCCGCGCGGCGGCTCG
This sequence comes from Kiloniellales bacterium, assembly GCA_030064845.1. Lineage (NCBI taxonomy): Bacteria > Pseudomonadati > Pseudomonadota > Alphaproteobacteria > Rhodospirillales > Kiloniellales bacterium. Next base: position 11,601 of record JASJEC010000099.1, on the reverse strand, counting down.
ATCCGGATGTAGCCCAAGTCCTCCAAGGTCGCCCGCCGATAGGCCGCGAGGACCAGGTCCGGCAGGCCAGACCACTGCATGTAGTCGGGCGGATCCAGGCTGTAGAAAGCGAGATTGGGCAGAACGCGCCGGAGGTTGAAGCGGCCGTGCTCCTTGGAGGCCGTCGCGCGAGGGGAGTCCGGCTCTTCCTGGCCCCAGTAGACCGTGCCGTACTGGACCCGGGAGGCATCGAACTGGCCGTCGACCTCTGTCGGCGCGCCGAAGCGCGCCGAATTCATGGCCAGGAAGCCGGCCCCGCTGAGCCCGGCCAGGGCGAGGGCAAGCGCCGCGGGAATAAGCGCCCGCCGGCGGTCGCTAAGCATTGCCTGTCCGACAGCGAGAACGAGGCCGAGATAGAGGCCCACCGCAACGTTCGGGCGGGCGTGGAGGGCGATGGCGGCGCAGAGGGCGAGCCCCACGAGGACCCACCGCCACGGCCGGTGGAACGCCGCTGCCCGTACCCAAAGAAGGATGAAGAGAGCCGCCATGGCGTAGGCGACCGCGACCGGCTCGTGGTAGAGCGAGGGGCGCGCGGCGATCAAGATGCCCGGGGCGGCGAACCAGACGGCACAGGCCAGGATGACCGCCCAGAACGTCCGGCGCCCTCTGTCGCCCGCCCAGGCTCGGTCTGCGGCCGTCAGGAAAGCCAGGTGGTAGCACGCTGTTCCGAGCACCGCCCAGAGCCAGACCGAGACCTGCGCCAGCGAAGCTTGGGGCAGGGCCACGGTCCAGCCGAAGGCGAAGCGCGTCAGCAGCGGGGCTACGCCGTGGTAGAGATACCCCTTTCCGTCCGGCGCGTAATGCCCCTCGAAGCGCAAGACGCGGGCCGGCAGGTCCAGCCGGCCCTCGAGGATCGCCAGGTAGTAGAGATCGTAGATATCGGTGCCGAACGCCTCGTTACCGAATGGGCCGACCCCGAAAGCAATGAGCGCATAGGCCAGCGCTCCCAGAACCGCCACCGCGAGGGACCCGACCAGGGCTGGGTCGGAGGCCCACCTGGCCGTGATGGCGTCAGTCTGCAACATGTGACCGCATCGCGGCTGGGTCCGTTTCTTCTTCTATGGCGGGATTGTCGTGCTGCTCTAGGCGGCGAAGCCGCATGAGGACGTTCTCGGTCAAGCGGCGGTTCGTGGCGATCGTGTCGCTCAAGAAGGCAATGACCACGGTGAAGTAGCCCGCCAGAAGGAACACGCCGCCCAGCACGAGCGACTGGATATGACCGCCCCCTTCGCCAATGGCGTAGAGGTAAAGGAAGCGGAGCACGGGGAGCGCCCCGACGAACAGCATGATGCCGCCCAGAATGCTGAACGCGCTCAGCGAACGGTACATGACGTAGCTGCGCAGGATCGTGATGATCTGTTTGCGCAAGAACGAACCCATCGACCTGAAAAGTCTGGAGGGCCGGGTCGCGGGGTTGGTATCGACCGGAACCGAGACCACCGTGAGCCCTTTCTGACCGGCATGGATCAGCGTTTCCGTGGTGTAGCTGAATGTCGTCATCACGTTGATGCTCAGCGCCGCCTCGCGTGAGTAGGCGCGGAATCCCGACACCGCGTCGGTAACGTCGACGCCCGAGAGACTCCGGACTACCTGTGTGCCGCACCTTTGCAGCAAGCGTTTAAGGAGCGGGAACTCTCTGTTCTTCCCGGGTTTTCGGTCGCCGATCGCGATATCGGCCTGGCCGTCCAGGATCGGGCGGATCAGGTCCGGGATCGACGCGCCCGAATACTGGTTGTCGCCATCGGTGTTGACGATGATGGTCGCGCCGCGGCTGAGCGCGTTGTCGATCCCCTTCTGGAAGGTGCGCGCAAGACCCTTGTTGCGCTTGTTGCGGAGGATGTGATTGACGCCGAACCGGCGGGCGACGTCCAGCGTGTTGTCGGTCGATCCGTCGTCGATCACCTGCGTCTCGACCACGTCGACACCGGGGATCTCCCTCGGGATATCGATCAGCACGTCGGGCAGGGTCTCGGCCTCGTTGTAGCAGGGAATCTGTACGATGACCTTGATGAGGCCCTGGCGGGCTTCGCTGCCGATCATTGCTCTCACCGCCTCTGGGTTCTCTAGCGCCGCCAAAAACTAGCAAGCCGCCATCAACTAATTGTTAAGCTCAAATGCCTCGCCTCGGCCGGTTCCCTCGTCCCTCGAGAGGAGCGGAAGCCGGCGGCAGGCTCACTCGATGAAAGAGGCAATGAGGCCGGCCCTGCTCAGCGCCCAGACGTGGCCCGCCTCGAAGCGGTCGCAGAGGGCGAGATCCGCCGGCGCCGCGACCTGGAGCAGGATCGTGTTCGCCCGGTTGAACAGGATCGCCCGAGGGCAGAACCCACGCATTAAGCAGGAACGACGATGCGTTGGTCACATAGGAATTCTGGAGAATGTAACTTCGTTACGCTTTCGACTCGGGCTCATCGTCTAGTCGCTGACGAATGGCCGTTATTGCGGAATCGATGCTATCGGCTCCTCGCACGAACTCTTCCGGCGAGAGGCCGGCCTCCGTATGATCACCGAGAATCAAGGCGTGACGCCTATTCCCATGAGTTACACTCCAACCCTCCCCAAGACTCCGTTGGAGGGTCTTGACATCGCTCACTGACTGGACGTCGTAGACATCAAAGTATTGTGTGGGATCCGGCCTGAACTGGTCAGCGGCGGTTCGTCGAGCAAACAGCCGTTTCCTGATGAAGCGGAGAATTGCTAAACGCTCGCTCACGCCAAAGAGCCGCCGTCTGAGGAGCATAAATATCGGCAAGACCTGAGCACTCAAACTGATAACCCCACAGCGACCTGCGTTCGTCCAGCCTTCAGTTAGGTGAGGACTCTCCTCGGTGATTATCATAATCTGATCGCGCTCGGAGTCGTCTTTGGCCTTGCTCTTCACGAGAACCTTATGCTGCTCAACAAACTCTTTAAATTCCTCCAGATCTGAGATATTCTTGCGATTCCAGCCCTGCCTACCCACGAGCCGAACGACAAAATACATAAACCTGATGAGCGGCAAAACATGACGGTTGGCCGCCGCAAGACGTTGCATCGGCAAGAGCAACCAGGCCAGGTTGAGGCGAAATGCTGCCGGGACTGCAATCCACATCGGAAATTCTTCATCAGTCTCGTTCGCGCCGATGACACCGAAAGCCCGCAACAGGACCTCGCTCCAGCCGTGCAACGTAACTGCGTCAAGATCGAGTTTGAGCGCGGTGGCAGGATGTCGCCTGTCCGCAACCGCGATGAGGTCGAATTCTTCGGCATCAAACTGCGTCGCGTCTCGCGTCAAAAACTCGGTAAGCCGCAACCGCCAAGCACTCCAAAGCTTCTCATGTGCCTGCGCAATAATATCAGCCTGGGCTTTGGAGACTTCTTCCTCGACGGAGTCTAGCCGCTCGAAGAAAGCCTCCGAACCTGGCTCCTCCGCGCCGAAGTCGATAGGATTCTCCTCCAAATACTGGGCGACATACTGATAGAGTAGACCGTCTGGTATTAGCACGCCGTCTATCGCCTCGGTCAACTGCGTGGTCGAGTTGAGCGTATCAAAATTCAAGCAGTCCTTGAGAATCTGAAGTCCCTGATAGCGCTGAGCTGACTTCTCTCCGCCCCCTGGAAGAAGCTGCCCCAAGACAGCGCCTAGAAGCAACGCACGAGAGAGAGCCGGACTACGTTCCTTGAATTGCTGGACGTAAGCTTCGACATCTTCGAGGTGTTGAACAAACTCGTTCCTTTTCTTTTCATCTTCATCTTTCAAGTTCTGTTTGCGATCGAAAATTTTGAAAAAATTTTCAAGCCTGCTGTCCTCCTTGAGAATCATGGCAGCCTCCTGCACAGGCTCCCACTGTGCCGAGCTTGGCATAAGATGAAGCTCGATCAAGCTGCCCGGGGATATCGCTTCTTCATCCTTGTACTCAGCTGCCTGATGGGTCAAGTTTCGAAAGAAATTTTCTATGGCGCCAATCTGCAGCAAAGCATGAGCCGTGGCCCTCTTCGTTTCGAGGCCGCCTTCCTTGTCGATAAGTTTTCCAGAAACGGCTTCACTAATCTTTCCGCGCATTTCGCCGCCGACTTCGTTTCTTACCCAGACAAGGGCTTCCTTCTTCCTGAGCAAGGGTCCCAGCCTTTTAAGTAAATGGATCCGTTCACCCTCGAGTCTTTCATCAGTCTGTGCTGAGGTCCTGTCCTCTACCGTCTTCTCGTCCTTTTTTGACTTTGCTGAAGCAGTGTCACTGGGCACTTCACCGTTGCCACCAAAAGAATGCGCTATTTCTTCGGATCCGCCATCTACCAATTCCTTAAGCTCTGCTCTCCCTGCTTTTCTTACTGTCGGTTCCAGTCCTTCTTTCTCCGGTCGGATGAGGAACCTGTTGGTGTTGGGACCCGCGTGCGCCGGAAAGACGACATCATATACGGAAGCCGGGACAACCAACATTTGCTGATAGCGGAATGCTTCGTCGTCAACTCGCACTCGTTCGCGCACACCTTCAGTCAAAAGCACGGCGCTAGGTTCTTCATCGGGCAACAACGCGCGTGTGCGCCTCATCAAACTGGCCGGGTCAGCCAAGTATCCGACAACCTCCAGCATGATCTTCTGAAGAAACTTGAGATCAGAGCTGGTCAACTCGAGTTCGGGTTCTGTGTCCACTCCATTACGATTGGTGCTGGTCTCGACGTCATTTCGGTGATCTCCATTCTTCTGGTTGGACGAGTCGGCTTGGCGGGTACGTTGCTCCATGTAACCCTTGAAACTCTCAAAGCTGATGTCGATGACGTTATCGCCATCTCGCCAGACACGTGCGGGATAGTAGGCAGCATCGTAAACCTGCTGAACAAAGTAGGAATCGTCCGAGAGGCGCACTCTGACCTCGTCGTTCTGCAACGCTTTCAGCACGGCAAGTTGCATTAGAACCTGAACCCGGTAGTCCTTCCGGCCGGATCTAAGAATTTCGGCGGCGGTGACCTTTAGGGTTTGGTCCTGATGAACGATTCTTCGAAGATAACGGCGCAAGTGAAACACATGCATTCGAGAGTACTGCATCGCCGCGTAGATCAGCACCCAACGCGCATCGGCGTCGGACCGGGAGTGATCCTTATCCGCCGGAAAAATGTTGGAAAAGTGATCAAACAAGTCTCGTGGCCGATAAGCGACGAATAGACGCTGGTTGAAGTAGGTGAGCTCGGGTGGATAGGCGAGCTTTCTATCAATGCGCCTAAGGTGATCGAAATAGTATCGGTCAACCATGAAAAGGAAGACCGCTTCTTCAGTGACGATATTCTTCAGGTGCTTGACGGTCTCTTGCATGAGTTTTATGAGTGGATCGACTTTGTCCAGTTCATCGATGACAAATACTGGTAAGAGGCCAGCTTCCTTTATCCGATTTATCAGTCGTGGGAGGTCACGCACCAAAGTGCTGGGATGCGTATCGATCTCTAAAACCGAGCTATCTCTGCGGCTGCGTTTGTCAATGCGTGTCGTTACCATCTCGACACCAAGCAGTGTCGCAAGAGCGCCCCCTACCGTTATGGCGGACGCTGCAATGGCGGTTGACAATTCGGCGCCCTTTGTCAAGTAGACCGCACCGCCGAGACCTCCCGCAACAAGCGCCAGCACCGGCGCAGTAAGAAGGCGGAGCGCTCCAGTCATTGAGCCGCTCCCGCCGCTCAATTGAAGCACTTTGACGCTCGAATTCGTGCCTGCTTTACTATCTGGCTGTGCATCTTGGGAAAAGTTGTTCGCAAGGCTCCGTGTCTGGTCGATATTGCTATCTGTCGTCTGCTGCGCTGTTAGTTTTCCGATGATCTTCTGATAGGCGATGGCGGCTGTCGCTAGAGCTGTGAGCTCCCGCGCTCCTTGATCCCCCGGCGGAGGTTTTTCGCTATCTTCGGACGAGAAGAGAAAGCCTCTTTCGATCGCGCCCATGCGCCACCAGTAGTCGCGCAAAACATCGGGCAACGGCCCGGTGTCGAACAGCAGTTCGAGGTGGGCAGCCATTTCCGCTCCATCTGAGCGGCTTTGAAACTGTCCGTTCGGCTTGGCCATGACACGTTCCCGAATGGACGTGGAAAACTCTTTGGCCAGTTCGTCGTAACCTCTCTGCATCACGTGTTCGAGCATCGCGTGGAGTTGATCGACTTTCTCATGGGGCAGAGCCTCACCGTTGTTCTTGCTCTCGTTCTCCTTTGCCGATTTCGTCTGGCGGTTTTCGGATTCCTCTTCGCTCTGCCTTTGCGTACCCGCGGCGCCCGACAATCGCGAGCAGCCCTTTGACTCGAATACTTCGAAAAGTGACGGGCCATCGAGCTTGATTGGAAGGAAGCGACAGGGCCCGTCGCGACGCTCCGTGGCAACGCTTCCAGCGCGCGCCTCAAGTTCCACGTCCAACAATGCGTTCCAAACCAACGTGGTCTTCCCGGCACCGCGGTGCCCGGCTATCAGGAATGATTGACCCTCGAGCTCTCCTCTGTAGTAGGCGCGCAAGGTTTCTTTCAAGGTCTCCGCTTCCGGCGAACTCGCGTAGGCGAGACTCGGCGGTGGAAATCCTGTCTCCGTCTTCCTCTTGAGACGGCGCGCACACGCACTCTGGGGGTCGAGGGGAAACTGTATCTTCAGTGACATGGGTCATCACCTCCGAAACGATGAGGCGTTGCCCAACGGATCATCCTGGTCGAGAAATCCGCCAAACGCCGCCGTCTTTAGCTGGGGACCCCGTCTCATGTGTCAGAACGGCCGATGATCTCATCGCATTCCACGATACGGGCCAAACCCTCCGACAACTCGACGCCCTGATCCTTGCAGGCTTTCGAGACGGACAACCTCACATCCTTGGTCATCTGATGGGCCAGCACGATTAAGAGCAAGGCGAAGTAGCCAGCCAGGAACAGGTAAGCCAGCGCGGCCGAGAACCTCCAACCACCGAGCGCTTCGCTCCGCACACCCCAGAACGTGACAACCCTCGCCCCCTCGCCACTGCTTGAGCAATGTCCAAATCTGCCCAAGGCAGCCAGCAGCAACACCAAGATCAAAAAGAAGAGCAACAACCCTCCGCCGAGATTTGGCGCAATCTCCAGCCAAGCCTGCACGTAAGCCACAGGGTTCTCGAAACCAACGTCCGATTGCCTCCCTTCCATTACGGCTTCTCCTCTTTGCCGGCGTAGTTGAGGACAGACACCAGATGCTTACCCTTGAACAAGAAAAGTATGTCGCCGTATCTATTGTAGGGTTCTTTCTCCTCGATTCCGGTATCCAGCCTCTGCATTTTTTCGCCAAATGGAACAAGTTCGATACTTGGCTCGAGAATGCCCAGGGATCGAAGTTGGTACTTGATCTCTTGTCTGATTTCCTCACCTCTAGCTTTTGCAATCTTGAAATTGATCTCTTCGGATTCGTCACTGTCTATCGGCGTTCGATCTGCGTAAGCGAATACCAAGATTTTATCGAGATCTGCGTTGTTCTCTTTGGCCTTGTTAAGTGTCCGATGAATTAGGTTTCTCCCGGCTTCGGTCAAATCACCTGAATTGTGATTGAATCCTACGCTGACGACATCCAGGTGCGGTGGCAGGGCGTTTGCTGATAATTGCAATGAAAGCGAATTCAGGAGCGACAATATCTTCCGGTCGATGCTCAATGACATCTCGTCGATGCGCCTGATCGCCAGATCGTGATGTTCCACAATCAGCTGCCTGTGCTCGCCGAGAGTAGTCATAAGCTCCCGAAGGATGCGGGCCGTGATGCGATCCGCCAAGTCCGCATCGACAGCTCTCTCGTCGAGTTGGACTTTGATTCTCGCGACGATTCTTTCGACGATTTCATGCGTGACCTGTTCCAGAATTTGAGCACTCTGGTCATCGCTCCTGATCGAATCGAGGTTGTCGAATTCATTGACCACGGTGACAGAGGGGAGTGATACGACCTCTGTTTCATCGGGCTCATTTACGGCAGTCGGCTCATCCTTCTTGGCGGTCTCTTCCATTGAAGGCTTGGCAAAAGAGATCACGCCGAATGCGACCAGGCCGCCCGACAACACCAGGACTGCGGTGAAATGGTAAATCGATTGAGGAAAGTACCAACCCCCGAGTCCGCCGCCGAAGCCGCCCCAATGGCCCTCCAGTAAGAGCTTCCGTCCGCCGGTTAGGCTTCTATCGAGCTTCCACCAAGAGTAAGCAAGGCCTATACCGACGATCGCCAATATGAGCGAACTCGCAATATTCGGAGTCTTCGCGTATACGGACACTCCGATGTATGCGAAGGAGAGAAAAAGCACCAATAGTGGAGCAATCGGGACCATCGCGCTGTCTCAGGTCCAGGCATTGCGCAACCGGCCAATGCCCAGGTTGGCAAGCTCCCCAAATTTAAGCTCTGGATTACGATGCAGTGTATGGCCGGATGGGGGCCAGACGTTGTGAGTTTTCGCACATCATGGAGATTGGATTCGTTCCTCGGCGGCGCGCCTCTACACGATCAACGCTCTCTCACTGAAAAATCGGATGAATTGCGTTTGTACCCTTGGAGGAATTGCTCTCGGGTCACAGTGAGCGTCTGCAGGCCTAAAAGGAGTCTTCAGCGCTTGATCCCAGCCGACGTCGAACAAGGCCGCCCCGTCTACGACCCACGGTTGGTGATGGTCACCAGGCCGGCGGCCGGGTCGACCACGAGGCGGTCGCCGGTCCTGATCAGCGCCGTCACGTCGCCGGCCTCGAAGCGGTCGCACAGGGGAAGGTCCGCCAACGCGGCGCCCTGGGCCAGGATCGTGTTGGCCCGGTTGAACAGGATCGCCCGGGGGCAGATCCCGCGCGCCTTCATCTCGTGCAGCATCCAGGCCGAGGCGACGCCGCCCTTGGCGGTGTCGAACACCAGGATCCGGTCCCGGTAGCTCTGCCCGGCGAGGGCGTGCTCCGGCCGCGAGAAGACGCCCTTGATCCGGTCGAGGTCGTAGCGCGCCGAGAAGTTGTCTCGGGCGACCAGGGCCTCGCCCTCGACCCGGGAGCCGATCCCCGCGTGGCACCTGAGTTCGATCATCCGACGATCTCACCGGCGACCGCCGAGTCGACGCAGCGCTCCATGCTGGCCAGCGCCGGCTGGTAGCCGTAGCCGCCCAGGATGTTGACGATCTTGGCCGAGTTGGACAGCAGGCGCTTCCAGCCCTTGGCCTCGCCGATCTCGCGGGCGAACTGGTTGTAGAAGCAGGTGCCCTGGAGCACCGTGCCGCCGGCCGCCTCGATCGTCTCGACCAGCCCCATGCGCGCCGCGTCGGGATAGACCTGGGGCGCGGTGCAGACGATCAGCGGCACCGCCATCCGGCGGCCGCGGCAGAGCTCGGCGACCCGCTGCATCTCCACGATCGAGAGCTGCGGCGCGGCGAAGACCACCACGTCGAGCGTGTCGCCGACGCCGCCGAAGCGCGCGCGAAGCGCATCGATCATTTCCTTGGTGAGGACCTCCGGCGTCAGTTCCTCGCCGCCGACGTCCGCCAGGCGGGGCGCCTCGGGGGTGATGCCGGCCAGGTGGAATAGCGGGGTCGAGCCGAAGCTCGCCATGGCCGCGCCGAGGTGCTTCATCTGGTCCGAGGTCGGCACGGCCTCCAGACCCTCGATCACCGGCACCTCCCAGTAGGAGCCGGCGGTCTTGCCGGCCAGGGCGCCGAGCAGGCCCCAGTCGGTCAGGTCCTCGGGCTGGACCTCGACCCGGAAGCGCCGCGTCGCCCGCCGGTTCTCCTCGAGGTGCAGGCCGTAGCGCGGCGTGCGCCCGGTCAGCCCGGCGGCCAGCGCCGAGGGGCCGCCCTCGAAGTTCGAGCGCGCGCCGCAGGCCGAGTTGGCGTAGATCACCACGCCGGTGTCCCCGTAGGCCACGTGGTCGCCGCGGACCGGCGGCATCACGGTCTGGTAGTTGATACAGGTGTTGGTCATCAGGATGCCCATCGCGGCGCAGGCCGCGACCGTGCGACGCTCGAGGTCGGCCATCTCCTCGGTCTGCCCGAGCGGCCGGTAATGGTCCAGGTCGACGCCGCGCGGATCGGTGATCATGGGAATGGCGACCCGGCCGCCCTGCCCCGCCAGGCCCTCGAGGAAAGCCACCCCGGCCTCGCCCAAAGCCTCGGGGTCGGCCATCATGTGGGCCTGGCTGACCGGCACCAGGTCGGCGGCGTCGAACATCCGGCCGACCTTGATCTGGTGGTCGATCGCCCAGCGCCTGGCCGCGCCGAGCTCCCCGGCCAGCATCGCTTCTTCTTCCTTGGTCAGTTTCACGGACGCGGCCTCCCCGGGATGCTTGCCCGCCCCAGACTAGCGGGAAATGATCCTGGCGATCACAAGACTTTTTACCGCCCGCGCCCTGGGAGCGGGCGGCCCGCGCCCCATATGGCCTGGAGCGAGAGTCACCCGCCGGAACGGAGGAGCCCCGACATGAACGACGCCAGCGGATACCAACCCCCGAAAGTCTGGAAGTGGGAGGGCGAGAGCGGCGGCACCTGGTCGAGCATCAACCGTCCGATCGCCGGGCCGACCCACGAGAAGGAGCTGTCGGTCGGCAAGCACCCGCTGCAGCTCTACTCCCTGGCGACACCCAACGGCCAGAAGGTGACGATCCTGCTAGAGGAGCTGCTGGCGCTGGGCGAGAGCGGCGCCGAGTACGACGCCTGGCTGATCAAGATCGGCGACGGCGATCAGTTCGGCAGCGGCTTCGTCGGGATCAACCCCAACTCCAAGATCCCGGCGCTGGTCGACCGTTCGGGCGCCGAGCCGATCCGGGTCTTCGAGTCGGGCGCGATCCTGCTCTATCTCGCGGAGAAGTTCGGCCACTTCATCCCGAGCGACCCGGCGGAGCGGGCCGAGTGCCTTTCCTGGCTGTTCTGGCAGATGGGCTCCGCGCCCTACCTCGGCGGCGGCTTCGGCCACTTCTACAAGTACGCGCCCTATCCGATGGAGTACCCGATCGACCGCTTCGCCATGGAGACCAAGCGCCAGCTCGACGTGCTCGACCGGCGCCTGGCCGAGAGCCGCTTCATCGCAGGCGAGGGCTACACCATCGCCGACATGGCGATCTGGCCCTGGTACGGCAATCTCGTGCGCGGCAAGATCTACGACGCTGCCGAGTTCCTCGACGTCGCCTCCTACACCCACGTCCTGCGCTGGGCCGAGGAGATCTGGCAGCGCCCGGCGGTGCAGCGCGGCCGCATCGTCAACCGGGCCTCGGGCCCGCTCGAGGAGCAGCTGCACGAGCGCCACGACGCCGGCGACTTCGAGACCCGCACCCAGGACAAGCTCGAGGCCGCCGGCTGAAAACGCCGTCCGGACTCGTCCTCCCCAGATCACTACTGCCTTGGCGATGGCGGTCAAGACCGGGGTCGAAAGGCTTCTGCTCTAGGTCCAGGGCAGGGAGAAGGTCTTAACGTTGGTGTAGCTCTTCATCGCCTCGATCACGCCTTCCTTGTAACCGAGGCCGGAATCCTTGATGCCGCCGAAAGGCGACATCTCGATCCGGTAGCCGGGCACTTCCCAGATGTTGACGGTGCCGACCTGAAGGCCACGGATATAGGCCTGCATCCGCTTGAAATCGTTGGTGCAGACACCCGAGGAGAGGCCGAA
>JASJEC010000098.1 GCA_030064845.1 Kiloniellales bacterium | reverse complement strand
CGAGAGGGCGACCGGTCTTGCCGGGGGCGTAGACCAAGAATGACGTTGGCGGCCCGAAGGCGATGTCGGAAGTCAAGAAGTGGTATCTGGCGACCGTTCTGCTGTTGCTCGGCAGCGCGCCTCTCCGCGCCGAGGTCGGTGAGCTCCGTATCCTGGTCTTCGCAATCAACGGCCAACAGACCCAGGTGGTGGCGCCGGTGCTCCTGGTCGACGGGGCGCCCCACATGACGCCCGACGTCTTCGAACGCCTGCGCATCCGTCTGCCGGACGTCGTCGCCATCCTCCACGAGGGCGCGCGCTACTATCCCCTGGGAGGCCACGCCGGCACGTCTTTCCGAATCAGCGAGCGGGACCAGGCGATAGACCTCGAGGTGCCGTCGGCGGCCCTCATGTCGACCACGCTGGAGGGCCAGAGAGACGTGCGCCCGCCGCCGACGCCGAGCGATCCGGGCGGCTTCCTGAACTACGACGTGCTGGGCGAGCGGCTGGACGGCAGCGTCTCGCTCGACAGCTTCGTCGAACTGGGCCTCTACGGCGGCGAGTTCGTGTTCACCCAGACCCAGGTGCTGGAAGAGCTCGACGACGAGCCGAACTACCTCCGGCTCGACAGCACCCTGGTGCACGACGTGCCCGAGGACCGCATGACCTACCGCCTGGGCGACAGCATAAGCCGGGGCGGCCAGTGGGGCCGTCCGGTCCGCTTCGGCGGCATTCAGGTCGGCACCAACTTCGCGACCCAGCCTGATTTCGTCACCTTCCCGACGGTCACGATCACCGGCGACGCGGCGCTGCCATCCTCGGTCGACGTCATCGCGGCCAACAGTTCCCGTTTCCGGGACGAGATCCCGTCGGGGCCCTTCGTGATCGAGGACCTGCCGGTGGTGACCGGGGCGGGCGAGGTCACGGCGGTGGTCACCGACGTGCTCGGCCGCGAGACGATCATCTCCCAGGACTACTACACCTCGCCGGAACTCCTGCGCGCCGGCCTGCACGACTTCTCGGTCGAGCTCGGCCTGCCGCGCCAGGACTTCGGCGAGGAGAGCAACGAATACGACGACGAGGGAACCTTGCTGTCCGGGACCTATCGCTACGGCTGGTCCGACAACTTCACCGGCGAGCTGCACGGCGAGTTCGACTGGAATCGCCAGGCCGTGGGCTTCGGTTTTGCGGCTCCGGTCGACGTCTACGGCGTGGTCGACGGAGCCGTCGCCGGCAGCCTCGACGAGGGCGACCGGGGCGGCCTGCTGCAGCTCGGCTTCGAACGCTCGGCCGGCGACATCAGCATCGCTGCCTTCGGCCGCATGACGATCGGGGACTACACAGACCTCGGGGTCGACGAGGGCTTGAGCTCGTCGGACCGGGAGGGGCGGCTCCGCCTCAGCGTGCCCCTGGGCGGTTTCGGGTCGCTCAGCGGCAGCTACACCTACCGGGACTTCGACGACGATCCCAACGAGAACATCCTGACCGGGACCTATTCGCTCACCGTACGGCAGGTCGGCACCCTCAACGTGACCGCCTTCTCCACCTTCGGCGGCGACAACGAGACCGTGGTCAGCGCCAACCTCACCATTCCGCTCGGCCCGCGGAGCAACGTCTCGGGCGGCGTCCAGGCCCGGGCCGGCTCGGAGTATGTCGGATCGGTCCAGGCCCGCCACACGGCGCCCCTGGAGGGCGGCTTCGGGGGCTTCGGCTCCCTCACCGTCGACGGCTTCACCCGGGCCGAGGGCGCCGTCTCCTACACCTCCGGCTTTGGCGAGGTTTCGGCGGCGGGCAGCTGGGTCGATGACGATGGCACCGGCGTGCGGCTCAACGCCGTCGGCGGTCTCGCGCTCGCCGACGGCGGCCTCTTCGCCGCGCGGCGGATCGACGACAGCTTCGCCGTCGCGCGCGTGCCGGACCAACCAGGCGTCCGGGTCTATTCCGAGAACCGGCTGCTCGGCGAGACCGATTCCAACGGCCGCCTCTTGATCCACAACCTGCGCGCCTACGAGGCCAACCGGATCGCGATCGACCCCCGGGACCTGCCGCTCGACGCCGAGATTGGTCGCACCCAGGCCGAGATCGCGCCACGCTTCCGCAGCGGCGTCACCGTCGAGTTCCCAGTGCGCAGGACGCGCGCCGTGATGATCGAGATCGGGCTCCCCGACGGCACGGTGGTGCCGCCCGGCGCGGTGCTGCGTCTGAACGGCGGTGAAGAGGAGTTCTATGTCGGCCTCGACGGCGAGGCGGTCCTGCGCGGCGCGCGCATGGGCGACCTGGTGACGGTCGAGCGCGCCCAGGGGACCTGCAGCTTCGTCCTGGACCGCGAGATCCCGGAAGAGCCCATGCCCGACCTCGGGCGTTTCCTCTGCCAGGCGGGGGGCTGAACGTGGCGGGCGCCCGGTGGAGAGCCTGGTTGCCGGCGGCCTTCGCGCTCGCCCTGCTCGTGCCGGGGACGGCGGCGGCCGGGCAGGTCTGCACGGTCTCGGCGACCGACATGGCCTTCGGCAACTACGACCCCTTCGCCGGCGGGCCGCTCGACTCGACCAGCACGATCAGCGTGACCTGCATGAGCGTCGGCGACCCGCGCGTCCGCTACGAGATCCGCCTCTCGCCGGGACAGTCGGGCGCCTACAACCCGCGCGCCATGACCAATGGCACGAGCCAGCTCAACTACAATCTTTTCCGCAACCGCAACCGCACCAGGATCTGGGGCGACGGCAGCAGCGGCACAGTGGTGCGCCGCCGAAATTTCCGCCTGGCCCCGGTCGGCACCACGCGCACCCGCACCGAGACCGTGCGCGGCCGCGTTTTCGCCGGCCAGAACGTCAGCCCCGGCACCTACCTCGACACGATCACGGTGACCGTCTTTTTCTAACCGTGCACCGGTCGAATAAAAGAAAAAAGAAGGATTCACCACAGAGACACAGAGATCACAGAGAACCAAAAAGAGTTGGTTGCGCGCGAAGCGCGCCAAAAGAACCTTGGTTTTTCCTCTGTGTTCTCTGTGTCTCTGTGGTGATTCTTGTTTATTTTGGTTCACGCACCGTCGTCGGCACGGAACGGGCTATAGGTCTCCAGCGCGTCCTTCTCGCGGCCGATCATGTTGCGCTCGCGCCTGAGAAACTGCTCGACCGCGCTGCGGAAGCCGGGATCGGGGATCCAGTGGGCGCTGTAAGTCTCGACCGGACGGTAGCCGCGCTGGATCTTGTGCTCGCCCTGGGCGCCGGCCTCGACGGTCTCGAGGCCGCGGGCGATCGCGAAGTCGATCGCCTGGTAGTAGCAGGCCTCGAAGTGCAGGAAGGGGAAGTGCTTGTTGCAGCCCCAGTTGCGCCCGTAGATCGCCGTCGGGCCGAAGAGGTTGAGCGCGCCGGCGACGGTACGGCCGTCGCAATCGGCGATCACCAGGGCGACCTGGTCCGCCATGGTCTCGCCGAGACGGGCGAAGAACTCGCGGTTTAGATAGGGCCGGCCCCACTTGCGGTCGGCGGTCGAGAGGTAGAAGTGGTAGAAGGCGTCCCAGTGGCGCGGCTCGATCTCCGCGCCGCTCAGCGCGCGCAGCGCAACCCCCGCCTCGGCGACCTTGCGGCGCTCTTTCTTGATCGCCTTGCGCTTGCGCGAGGAGAGCGTGGCGAGGAAGGCGTCGAAGCTGTCGTAGCCCTCGTTCTTCCAGTGGTACTGCAGGCCCTTGCGCTGCAGGAAGCCGGCCTCGCCGAGCATCCGCCACTCCGCCGCCTCGGGGAAGGTGATGTGCAGCGACGAGATGCCGTGGCGCTCGGTCAGTTGGACCATGGCGCTGATCAGCGCGCTCTTGATCCGCCCTTCGTCGACGCCCGGCCGGACCAGCAGGCGCGGCCCGGTGACCGGGGTGAAGGGGATCGAGCTCTGGAGCTTGGGGTAGTAGCGCCCGCCGGCCCGCTCGTAGGCGTCGGCCCAGCCCCAGTCGAAGACGTACTCGCCATAGGAGTGGCTCTTGAGGTAGAGCGGCACGCAGCCGACCAGGCGGCCCTCGTCGAAGATCGCCAGGTGCTGCGGCGCCCAGCCGGCCTCCGCGCCGACCGAGCCGCTCTCCTCGAGCGCCAGGAGGAAGCCGTGGCTGACGAAGGGGTTGTCGTCGCCGGCACAGGCGTCCCAGCCCTCGGCGGGCAGGGCCGAGATCCTCTCCGCCACCTGCACCGTTATGGCATCCCGGCCGTCCGGCATGCGCCCCTCGTCGCGGTTTCGCTCCCGATGGAGATGACACCGCGCCGCCGGAGTGACAAGTGGCGTCTTGATAACTTCCGGCCCCGAGGCCGGCAAATTCACTCCTGCCGGCGCGGGGCTGCCGCGCCGGCGGGAGTTTAGGGAAAGAGGCCTTAGCCCTGGTTGGCCTTGATCAGTTGCCTCAGAGCCTTGCGCTGCTGGGACAGCAGGGCTTCGACCGAGTTCTGGCCGTCGTAGGGCGCCCAGAGGTTCACGGTGACCACCCGGCCTTGGACCAGGGTCAGGCCGGTGATCGCGGCGATCTCGGCCTCCTCGCCGGTGTCGTCGGAGATCCGCTGCAGGACGCCGATGTAGGCGCCCATGTCGTCGGTCGCGATCAGGCCGAGCGAGACGGTCTCACCCAGCTCGACGGCCATCTCGGCCTCGGTCAGCTTCTTGCGCATGCTGCGGGCCGCAGAATTGATGTGATCGGACTCGCCGAACTCGTTGGCGATCTGCCTGACGAAGTCCCGGCGCGCCATGGGCAGGCGCCGGCCGTGGGTGTTGACCGGCGAGAGGTAGGAGCCGAACTGCCCCAGGCCGTCGCGGCCCTCGCGCCAGGCGATCAGCTCGCCGCAGTCGGCGAACATGCCGAGCACGTAGTTCTGCCCGCGCTGCAGCCGGATCTGCTCCTGCATGAGCTCGCGGTCCGATGGATTGACCTCGGTCAGCGAGCAATGGGATTCGGGCGCCGGAAGCATAAGGTCGGTCTCAGCGAGGCTGGGCTCGCCGAAGTGGATCGTCTGTCCGCAGCCTGCGAGCGCCGCCGCCAGAACGGCGGTCGTGATTATCCGATTCATTTGAAAGTGACTCCCCTGCTTTTGGTTAATGGACGTCATTGCCGTTGCCGCGCAGGGTCGCCGCCAAGGCTGTAAAAGGCGTTAAAGATCGAATGCCCGATAACTCGGGTGAGGGCGAGTGCTTGAGCCGAGGGTCCAGCTGAAAACAAGAAAGCCAGACATCCCCCAATCTGTCGTTGCCGGGCGGGCGGAACCCGAGTGCTTCGCACTCCCGGCAATCCAGGAGCGGCGCGCTGGTCTGGATGCTCGGATCAAGTCCGAGCATGACAAGAGGGGAGCGGGCTCTGCCCCCAAAGCTGTCATTGCCGGGCTTGACCTGGCACTCCAGACTAGGCCCAGGTCTCGATGCTCGGATCCAGTCCGCGCATGACAAAGGGCACTCAAGAGAGGGCAGGGACGAACATTGGCCTCGAAGACCAACGACACCGACGTCATCGTCATCGGCGCGGGGCACAACGGGCTGACCTGCGCCGGCTACCTCGCGCGCGCCGGCCACCGGGTCAAGGTGGTCGAGCGGCGCGGCGTGGTCGGCGGCGCCGCGGTCACCGAGGAGTTCCACCCCGGCTTCAGGAACTCGGTCTGCTCCTACGTGGTCAGCCTGCTCGACCCCCAGGTGATCGCCGACCTGGAGCTGAAGACCCACGGCCTGACCATCCTCGACCGCCCCTCGGGCTCTTTCTCGGCATTGCCCGACGGCCGGCATCTGCTGTTGTCGCGCGACCGGGCCGTGGCGGAGCGGGAGATCGGCAGGTTCTCCAACCGCGACGCCATGGCCTTCGGCCGCTTTGACGACGAGATCACCGAGATCGCCGAGGTGCTGCGCGACATCGTCAAGCGCCCGGCGCCCAACCTGGGCGGCGGCCTGAGGGACCTGGCGACCGCCCTCGGCCTTGCGCTGCGCCTGCGCAAGCTCGACAGTAAGCACCAGGCGGTGCTGGCCGAGCTCATGACCATGAGCGTGGGCGACTACTTGGACCGCTGGTTCGAGAGCGACCCGGTCAAGGGCGTCTTCGGCTTCGAGGGCATCATCGGCAACATGGTGAGCCCCTATCACCCCGGCACCGCCTACGTCCTGCTGCACCATGCCTTCGGCGAGGTGAACGGCCGCACCGCCGCCTGGGGCCACGCCAAGGGCGGCATGGGGTCGATCACCCAAGCCATGGCCCGTTTCGCCGAGGCGCGTGGCGTGGAGATCGAGGTCGGCGCGCCGGTGGCCGAGGTGCTGATTGATAATGTCGGGGACCGCCCCTCGGCGGTCGGCGTGCGGCTGGAGGACGGGCGGACGCTCCGGGCCAAGGCGGTCGCGGCCAACGTCAATCCCAGGCTGCTCTATCTTCGGCTGCTGGACCCGGGCCTGCTGCCCGAGGACTTCCGCCGGCGCATGGAGGGCTGGCGCTGCCGCTCGGGCTCGTTCCGCATGAACCTGGCGCTCAGCGAGCTGCCGCGCTTCGCCGCGCTCGACGGCAAGGACGACGAGGCCAAGCTCACGGGCACGATCGACATCGCGCCCTCGCTCGGCTACCTGGAGCGGGCCTACGACGAGGCCAAGGGCGGCGGCTGGGCCAGCGAGCCGGTGGTGTCCATGTGCCTGCCGTCCACGCTGGACGACACCCTGGCGCCCAAGGGCTGCCACGTCATGAGCCTGTTCTGCCAGCACTTCCACCCGGAGCTTTCGCCAGGGCCCAATGGGGAGGCGCGCTCCTGGGACGACGAGAAGGAGAAGGTGGCAGACCTGATCGTCGACACGGTCGACCGCGTCGCCCCCAACCTCAAGGCCTCGATCGTCGGCCGCCAAGTGCTCTCGCCGCTCGACCTGGAGCGCGAGTTCGGCTTGGTCGGCGGCGACATCTTCCACGGCGCGCTGCACCTGGACCAGATCTACTCCCTCCGGCCCGCCGCCGGCTACGCCGACTACCGCGGCCCGGTGAAGAATCTCTACCTCTGCGGCTCCGGCGCGCACCCCGGCGGCGGCGTCTCCGGCCTGCCGGGCAAGCTGGCGGCGGAGGCGGTCAGGGCGGATCTGAGGAAGGGGTGAGGGCAGGCCGTCAAAACGGGCACTTTGCGTTTGCTTTGCCCAGGCGGCTGCGCCACCGTATGTCGATTGTAAGGCCCTGAACCGGCAGGGAGAAACCAAGAACAGGGCCGACCGGCGGGAACAGAGGAAGGAGCGACTGCTCATGAAACTGGCCAAGAGCGCGGCCGTCTTGATGGCGGTCCTAGGCATGGCGCAGGCCGCCGCGGCGGAAACCCGCGTGACCTACAAGTCGGCCAAGACGACCTCGTCCTACTACCAGATGGCGGTGCAGATCGCCGAAGCGATGAAGGCGGGATCCAAGGGCGAGATCATCGTCACGGTCGAGGAGAGCCAGGGCTCGGTGCAGAACGTGATGGAGACCCGGGGCCGCGGCGGCGACTACGTCTTCACCACGCCGCCGGTGCTGGTCAAGCTCGCCCAGGGCGGCAAGGCCATGTTCAAGGACAAGGCGCATCCCAAGTTCCAGGAGATCCGCGCGCTCTTTCCGATCCCCTCGCTCACCATGCACTTCGTCGTCGCGCGGGACAGCGGGATCACCGACTTCTCCGGCCTGGAGGGCAAGAAGATCCTGATCGGCAAGGGCTCCTTCGGCGCCAGGGAAGGCGCCAAGTACCTCAAGCTCTTCGGCCTCGAAGGCAAGGTCGACCTGGCCGACGTGGAACTCTCGAACGCCGTGCCGGCGCTGAAGAACGGCCAGATCGACGGCTTCGTGACCGCGGGCTCGTTCCCCGCGCCCAACGTGATCGAGGCGGCGGCCTCGGTCGGCGTCACGGTCCTCTCGCTCTCCGACGAGCAGATCGCCAAGACCAAGCGCACCAGGCTGGTGATCCCCGCGGGCACCTACAGCGGCCAGGACGGCGAGATCGTGACCACCTCGCTTCCCGTGGTCGCCTACACCACCACCGCCATGGACGAGGCGACGGCCTATGCGCTGACCAAGACCTACTGGGCGCAGAAAACCGACATGGGCCAGGCGGCCGCCTGGTGGAACGGGGTCGACACCGGCCTCATGGCCAACATCACCGGCAAGATCCACCCCGGCGCCCAGCGCTACTATCAGGAAGCGGGGATCGCCCTGACCGACGTCCAGAAGTAGGGGCGGGGTGATCGGTGGCCCTGGCGTTGTTTCTTCGAAGCCGCACCGCTCTCCCCGTGACAGGACTGCCGTGATCCGCGAAGGCGCCGCCCTGCCGCGGGCCTGGGCGCTCTTCGGCGCCCTGCTGATCGCCTTCCATCTCGGCCTGGTGTTCTACGGCCTGTTGCCGAACCTTGTGTCCCGGCCGCTCCATATGGCGCTGGCCCTGCCGTGGATCCTGGTCTTCGCCGCCGAAACCCCGGCCATGCGGCGCTCCGGCGCCGTGCTGGCCGCGCTCGGCGTCGCGGCCTGCCTCTGGGTCGCCGGCAACCAATCGGCCCTGGGCGACCAGTACGGCTTTCTCGAAGGCGGCTGGCAGGTCGCGGCGTCGGTGGTCCTGCTGCTGGTCGTGCTCGAGGCGGCCAGGCGGGCGATCGGCTGGCCGCTGCCGGCCGTCGCCCTGGCGGCGCTGGCCTACGGCCTCTGGGGCCAGCACATCCCCGGCGAGTTCGGCCACGCCGGCACGCCGCTGGAGAGCTTCCTGGGCACCCTCATCATCACCGAGGGCGGCCTCTGGGGCAGCCTGACCGGCGTCTCGGTCGGCGTGGTCGCCGTCTTCGTCATCTTCGGCGCTGTCTTGAACGCGGGCGAGGCGGGGCAGGGCTTCATGAACGTGGCCGCCGCCTCGGCCGGGCGGCTCAAGGGCGGCGCGGCCAAGGTCTCGGTGCTCTCCTCGGCGCTCTTCGGCTCGATCTCCGGCTCGGCCTCGGCCAACGTCGCCTCGACCGGCGCGATCACCCTGCCGGCCATGACCCGCCTCGGCTACCCGAAGCGCCTGGCCGGCGCGGTCGAGGCGGTCGCCTCCTCGGGCGGCCAGATCATGCCGCCGCTGATGGGCGCCGGCGCCTTTGTCATGGTCGAGCTGACCGGCGTGCCCTACACCGGCATCGTCGCCGCCGCCTTCCTGCCGGCGCTACTCTACTTCCTCGTGGTCTGGGTCGGCATCAACGCCTATGCCCGGCACCACGACCTGAAGGGCCTCGGAGCGGAGGAGCGGGCCTCGGCCCGCGACGTCGCGGTCACCTCGGCTTTCTTCGTCCTGCCCTTCGCCCTCCTTCTCTGGGGCATGTTCGGCCTCGGCGTGACGCCCCAGTACGCCGCCTGCCTGGCGATAGGCCTGGGCGCCCTGCTGCTCTTGACCGACGGGCGCCTCGGCTTCGATCTGCGAAAGGCGGCCGGGCGCTTCGCCGCCGCCTGCGTCACGGCCGGACGCCAGGTCTCCATGATCGCGGCGATCATCCTCTGCGCCTCGATCATCATCGGCGTGCTCTCGATCACCGGCCTGGGCGTCAAGATCACCTCGACCATCCTCGAGAGCGCCGGGGGACAGCTCTGGCCCGCCCTGCTGCTGACCGCGCTGGCCTGCCTGGTGCTGGGCATGGAGGTGCCGACCACCGCGGCCTACGTGATCTGCGTCTCGGTCGCCGGCCCGGCGCTGACCCAGCTCGGCCTGCCTCTGCTGCAGGCCCATCTTTTCGTCTTCTGGTTCGCGCTGATCTCGACCATCACGCCCCCGGTCTGCGGCGCCGTCTTCATCGCGGCCGGCATGGTTGGCGAGAACTGGCTGAAGGTGGCGCTCACCGCCATGGCGCTCGGCGTCGGACTCTACCTCGTGCCGCTGGGCATGATCGCCAACCCCGCGATCATCGCGCTGGCCGACGAGCCCTGGACCGCGCTCGTCTCTTTCCTCCGCCTCGCCCTCGGCCTCGCCCTGATCTCCTTCGGCCTGATCGGCTATCGGCGGGCTTGGAGCCGTGGGGCGGCCATCCTGGCAGGGCTGGCGGTGGTGTTCTTTCCCTTAGTGATCTGGTCCTGAGGCGAACTGGGTTGGCATTTGCTAGCGAAGTCCCGGCAACTCCGATTGCTATGCTGCAGCTGACTGAAGCGCGGCAAGCGCCGACTCAATGCCCTCGTCGCTGACATCAAGGTGGGTCACGGCCCGCAATACTTGCTCATCCATCGGCCCGATGCGCACTGCGTGGCCTTCGAGCAGAGCCTCCGCGAGCCGCTCTGCCGTCATGGTCGCGGGATCGACTCGGAAGTAGACGATGTTCGTATCCACCGTCTCATGCTCCAGCGCCAGCCCCGGGATTTCCGCGATGCCTGCGGCCAGGCGCTTTGCCCGCGCGTGGTCTTCGGCCAGACGCTCCACGTGGTGTTCCAGGGCGTAGACGCCGGCGGCGGCGATGATGCCGGCCTGGCGCATGGCGCCGCCGAAGAGGTGCTTGGCGTGGCGCGCCTCGTGGATGAAGTCGGCGGAGCCGGCAAGGACGGCCCCGACCGGGCAGCCGAGGCCCTTGGAGAGGTCGATCCAGACCGAGTTGCAGGGGGCGGCGAAGTCGGCGGCCGGCAGGTTGCTCGCCACCGCGGCGTTCATCAGGCGCGCGCCGTCCATGTGCAGCGGCAGGCCCGCGTCGCGCGCGGCCTCGGCCACGTCGCGGAGCTGCTCCAGGCGCCAGACCTTGCCGCCGCCCAGGTTGCTGGTCTGCTCGATTGAGACAAGCGCGTTGCGCTGCATGTGGAAGTCGTCGCGGGGCCGGAGCGCGGCGCGCACCTGCTCGCCGGTGAAGATCCCGTCCTTGCCGTCGAGCGGCCGGGCCATGAGGCCGGAGAGGGCGGCCAGGCCGCCTGCCTCGAAGTGGAGCGCGTGAGCCGTCCTGTCGAGCAGGATCTCCTCGCCCGGCTTGCCCCAGACCCTGTAGGCGATCTCGTTGCACATGGTGCCTGACGGCAGGAAGAGGGCGGCCTCCTTGCCCAGAAGCCCGGCGGTCATCTCCTGCAGGCGGTTGACCGTCGGGTCCTCGCCGCGCTGCTCGTCGCCGACCTCGGCCTCGTAGATCGCCCGGCGCATGCCCTCGGTCGGGCGGGTCTGGGTGTCGGAATAGAGGTCGACTTTCGGGCGGGCGGTCAGTCCGCCAGCAGATACCATCGGAACTCCTGCGGGCTCATCACGGCCTCGAAGGCCTCGACCTCCTTCACCTTGCACTCGGCGTAGGTGCGCGGGTAGTCGGCGCCGAAGTAGCCGGGCAGGATCTTGTCCTCGGCCATGCGCTCCAGCGCCCTGAGCGGGCGGAACGGCAGAGCCGGGTCGAAGTCGGTGCCGGCGTTGCCCTGGGCCGGCGGGCCGGGGTCGATCTTGCCGGTCAGGCCGTGGTGGATGCCGGCCAGGGTCGCGGCCAGCACCAGGTAGGGGTTGGCGTCGGCGCCGGCGATCCGGCTCTCGATCCGCCGGGCCGCGCCGCCCTGGATCGGCACCCTGAGCGCCACCGAGCGGTTCTCGTGCGCCCAGGAGCGCTGGATCGGCACGAAGATGTTTGGCTGGAACCGCCGGAAGGAGTTCACGTTGGGCGCATAGATCGCCATCGACGCGGGCATGAGGTCGAGGATCCCGCCCATCGCATGGCGCAGGGTCTCGTTGTCCGCCTGGTTGCCGGCGCCGCCGCCCCGGCTCTCGTCGAAGACGTTCCGCCCCTTGTCGTCGAGCAGGCTGACGTGGATGTGCAGGCCGCTGCCCGCGCACTCCGGGAATGGCTTGGCCATGAAGGTCGCCTGCACGCCCTGGCGCCGGGCGACGCACTGCACCGCGCGCTTGAACATGACGCAGTCGTCGGCCGCCTTCAGCGGGTCTTCCTGGTGCTGCAGGTTGATCTCGAACTGGCCCGGCGCGTACTCCGAGGAGACCGCACCGGTCGTCACGCCCTGGGCCGCGCAGGCCTCGGTCACCTCGTCCAGGTAGGCGGCGAAGTCGTCCACCGCGTTCATGCCGTAGACCTGGGTCGCCTGCTCGCGCTGGCCGGTCACCGGCGAGCGCGGCGGCAGCGGCTCGCCCAGGGGGCCGCGCTCCGGGTCGATCAGGTAGAACTCCAGCTCGAAGGCGACGACGGGCTTGAGCCCGAGCTCGCCGAATCGCTCTAGGGTCCGGACCAGCACGTTGCGCGGCTCGAAGGGATAGGGCCGGCCGTCCTTGCGCTCCAGGGTGATCATGACCTGGGCGGTCGGCAGATCGGCCCAGGGCACGGGCTTGAGCGTGCCGGGGATCGCCTTGGCGATCTCGTCGGGGTCGCCGTCGCTGAAGCCGAGGCCCATGGGGTCGAGGTTGTCGCCCAGGGCCGAGAGCAGATAGACCGAGCCGGGCAGGGCGGCGCCCGCGCCGAACAGCTTGTCGGCCTGGTCCACGGGCAGGCGCTTGCCGCGCAGCACGCCCGCGAGGTCGGCGAAGATGGAGTCGACCTGCCGGGTCTCCGGATGCGCCTTCAGGAAGGCCTCCAGCTCGGTGGATTTCCGCTTTCCGCTGTCGGGCATGGCTGGCACTTAGCCCCGCGCGCCGTGGCCGGTCAAGGGCGCAGTGCCCGCCCGCCGGAGGGCGCGCCCGAACAACGAGCCCTCACCCGGCTCGCTCACCGCTCGCCACCCTTTCCCGCGGGAGAGGGTTGGATCAGGCGATCTCGGCGACGCAGTCGATCTCGACCGAGACGCCGACCGGCAGCGAGCCGGCCGAGACCGCGGCGCGGGAGTGCCGGCCCTTGTCGCCGAAGACCTCGACCATCAGGTCCGAGGCGCCGTTGATCACCTTCGGCTGGTCGGTGAAGTCGGGCGCCGAGTTGACGAAGCCGCCCAGTTTGACGATGCGCTGCACCCGGTCCAGGTCGCCGCCGCAGGCCGCCTTGAGCTGGGAAATGATGTTGAGCGCGCAGAGCCGGGCGGCCTTGGCGCCGGTCTCCACGTCGAGGTCCTGGCCGAGCTTGCCGACGTACTTGAACTCGCCGCCCTCGATCGTCACCTGGCCCGATACGAAGACCAGGTTGCCCGTCACGACGTAGGGCACATAGTTCGCCACCGGCGCGGCGGCCTCCGGCAGTTCGATTCCGAGTTCGGCAAGACGCGCGTCAATTTGGCCGGCCATGTTTCCGCTCCCCCTTTGCAAGCCGTTTGAAA
>JASJEC010000097.1 GCA_030064845.1 Kiloniellales bacterium | reverse complement strand
CCGATCGAGGGCCGCCTCGACCTGCACGGCATGACCCAGGAAGAGGCGCGTGCGGCCGTCTCGGGTTTCATCGCAGCCGGCGTCGCCGCCGGCCGGCGCTGCGTCCTGGTCATCACCGGCAAGGGCAGCGGCCGCGACGGCGGGGTCCTGCGCCAGGGATTGCCGGGCTGGCTCAACGAGCCGGCCAACCGGACGCGCCTGATCGCCTTCGCGCCGGCGCAGCCGCAGCACGGCGGCCACGGCGCCATGTACCTCTTGCTCAAGCGGCCGCGCGACCGGCCATGACCCCCTTCGGACGGCGCCTGCGGGAGCTGCGCGAGGCCCGCGGCCTCAGCGCCAAGGACATGGCCGCCGGCCTCGGCGTCTCGCCGGCCTACCTCTCGGCCCTGGAGCACGGCCGGCGCGGGCGGCCGAACCGGCGCTTCGTGCACGGGGTGTGCCAGTTTTTCGGCATTATCTGGGACGAAGCGGAGCAGTTGCAGCGCCTGGCCGACATCTCCCACCCGCGCGTCGTGGTCGACACCGCCGGCCTCTCGCCGGCCAAGACCGAGCTCGCCAACCGCCTCGCCGAAACCATCGCGGAACTGCCAGACGAGCGGGTGGATCAGATCCTGGCGCTGCTGGAAGTGGAAACCCCCTCACCCAGCTCCGACTAAGGCGCGGCTGCACCGCGCCAAGTCTCCGCAACCCTCTCCCCCAAGTTTTGGGGGAGAGGGGGCGAAGCCCGGCGCTACGCGCGGTGAGGGGGCGTTACAGAATGAACTTCGAGAGGTCGCTGTCCTTGGCCAGGGCGCCGACCCGCTCGCGCACCATGTCTGCGTCGATCGTCACGGTCTCGCCGCTGCGGTCGGTGGCGGTAAAGGAGATCTCGTCGAGCAGCTTCTCCATCACCGTGTGCAGGCGTCGGGCGCCGATGTTTTCGACGTTCTGGTTGATCTCCTCGGCGAGGTCGGCCAGGGCGTCGATCGCCTCGTCGGTGAACTCCAGGGTCACGTCTTCGGTGCCCATAAGCGCCCTGTACTGGCGGATGAGGCTGTTCTCCGGCTCGGTCAGTATGCGCTTGAAGTCGTCGCGCGACAGGGCGTTCAGCTCGACCCGAATCGGCAGGCGCCCCTGCAGTTCGGGCAGCAGGTCGGACGGCTTGGCCAGGTGGAACGCGCCCGAAGCGATGAACAGGATGAAGTCGGTCTTCACCGCGCCGTGCTTCGTCGCCACCGTCGTGCCCTCGATCAGCGGCAGCAGGTCGCGCTGGACGCCTTCCCGGCTGACGTCCGCGCCCATGCGATCGGAGCGCGCGGTGATCTTGTCGATCTCGTCGAGAAAGACGATGCCGTTCTGCTCGACCGTGTGGATCGCCTCCTCGGTCACGGTTTCCTGGTCGAGCAGCTTGTCGCTCTCCTCCTGGGTCAGCAGCTGGATCGCCTCGGAGACCGGCATGCGGCGCTTCTTGGTGCGTCCGCCGAAGGCTTTGCCCAGCATGTCGTTCAGATTGATCATGCCCATGGAGGCGCCGGGCATGCCCGGGATGTCCATGGTCGGCAGCTGCAGCCCGCCGGCGTCGGCGACCTCGATCTCGACCTCCTTGTCGTCCAGCTCGCCGTTGCGCAGTCGGCGGCGGAACGCGACCCGGGTTTCCTCCCGGGCGTTCTCGCCGACCAGGGAGTCGACCAGCCGTTCCTCTGCGGCCAGCTCGGCCCGCGCCCGCACGTCCTTGCGCAGGCGCTCGCGGGTCATGGTGATCGAGACCTCGACCAAGTCGCGCACGATCTGCTCGACGTCGCGGCCGACGTAGCCGACCTCGGTGAACTTGGTCGCCTCGACCTTGATGAAGGGCGCCTGGGCCAGACGGGCGAGGCGCCGCGCGATCTCGGTCTTGCCGACGCCGGTCGGCCCGATCATCAGGATGTTCTTGGGCAGAACCTCCTCGCGCAGGTCCTCGGGCAGCTGCTGGCGGCGCCAGCGGTTGCGCAGGGCCTGGGCGACGGCGCGCTTGGCGTCGTTCTGGCCGATGATGAATCGGTCCAGCTCGGAGACGATCTCGCGCGGGCTGAAGGCGCCGGCGAAGCCGTCATGCGGCTTTTTCTGCTTACTCGGCAGAGAGGCTTTCGACGATGAGAGATTCATTGGTGTAAATGCAGATCCCGGCTGCGATGGACATGGATTTGCGGGCGATCGCCTCGGCGTCGTGGCCGTCGACGTCGAGCAGCGCCCGCGCCGCGGCGAGCGCGTAGGAACCGCCCGAACCGATTCCGATCAGGCCGTCCTCGGGCTCGAGGACGTCGCCGGTTCCGGTCAGCACCAAGGAGGCGTTCTTGTCGGCGACCGCCATCATGGCCTCCAGGCGCCTGAGATAGCGGTCGGTGCGCCAGTCCTTGGCCAGCTCGACGCAGGCCCGGGTCAGCTGGCCCGGGTGGGTCTCCAGCTTGGCCTCGAGGCGCTCGAAAAGAGTCAGCGCGTCGGCCGTCGCCCCGGCGAAACCGGCGATCACGTCGCCCTTGCCCAAGCGCCGCACCTTGCGCGCGTTCGACTTGATAACGGTCTGGCCCAGGCTGACCTGGCCGTCGCCGGCCACGACTACCTGGCCGCCCTTGCGCACCGAGAGGATCGTCGTGCCGTGCCACTGTCGCTGATCGTCGGACATGAGAAGACACATGGGCGACGGCGGCTGGCGGGTCAAGCGGTGAAGCCTGCCTGAGCGCGTGCTAGAGTAAAGTTGGTGACCAGCGGCGAGCCGAGCCATGGCGGACGGAACGATGAAAAGACGGGTTGGCAAGACCTGGGCGGCGCTGCGCATGGTCGGGCGGGTTCTGCTCGCGGCGATCGGCGTCTTCCTGGCCGGCTTCATGACCATCGCGGCGGCCGCGGAGGCGCGGGCCGACGACTTCTTCGGCACCTCGGTCTGCATGCTGGTCCTCGTCTTCGGCATCGAGCTGATCGCTCTGGCGACGCGGCGCGGCCGCGGCCCGGAGGCGCCGCCCAACGGCCCCGACCCGCTGCGGGACTTCTGGCGAGTCGACCGCGCCTACCCGATCCGCCACGCCAGCCGCTACCGGACCCACCACCGGCGCTAGATCAGATCTGATCTAGTTTCCTGCGTCTTGCCAGGGACAGGGCGGGCCGCTTACGGTGCGAGCCGTGTTCCCTGCGGTCCCGTTCCGGGGCCGCAACTTTTTCCAGCATAAGTGAGCCGCGCCGCCATGCCCTCGATCCTCTTCTCGCCAATCACGCTCCGCTCGCTCGAGCTGGCCAACCGCATCGTCGTCGCGCCCATGTGCCAGTACTCGGCGACCGACGGCACGGTTGGCGACTGGCACATCATGCACCTGGGCCAGTTCGCGGTCTCGGGCCCGGGTCTGGTCTTCGTCGAGGCCACGGGGGTCGAGGCGATCGGCCGCATCACCCCGGGCTGTGTCGGGCTCTATTCCGACGAGAACGAGGCGGCGCTGGCCCGGGTCGTGCGCTTTTTCCGCGACTACGGCAACGCCAGGATCGGCATCCAGCTGGCTCACGCCGGGCGAAAGGCCTCGACCGCCGCGCCCTGGCAGGGCGGCAAGCCGCTCGACGCCGGGAACGGCGCCTGGCAGACCGAGGGTCCCTCGGCGACGCCCTACGGCCCCGGCTGGCACACACCCAAGGCGATAGACGAGGCCGGGCTGGCGCGGATCAAGAACGCCTTCGTGGCCGCCACGGAGCGGGCGCTCCGCCTCGACTTCGACGTCATCGAGATCCACAGCGCCCACGGCTACCTTCTGCACCAGTTCCTCTCGCCGCTCAGCAACCGGCGCAACGACGCCTACGGCGGCCCGCTGGAGAGCCGCCTGCGCTTTCCGCTCGAGGTCTTCGAGGCGGTTCGCGCCGTCTGGCCCGAGGAACGGCCGCTCGGCGTCCGCTTCTCGGCGACCGACTGGATCGAGGGCGGCTGGGACGTCGAGAGCGCCGTCGCCTACACCAAGGCGCTGCTCGAGCGGGGCTGCGACTTCGTCGACGTCTCCAGCGGCGGTCTGGCGCCCGAGCAGCAGATCGTCTCGGCGCCCGGCTACCAGACCGGCTTCGCCGGCGAAATCCGGCGCGAGACCGGGGCGACCGTCATGGCGGTCGGCCGGATCACCGAGCCGCACCAGGCCGAGACCATCCTGACCAGCGGCCAGGCCGACATGATCGCGCTGGCCCGGGGCATGCTGTTCGATCCCCGCTGGCCCTGGCACGCCGCCGAGGCGCTGCGCGGCCAGGCCGCGTTCCCGCCCCAGTACCAGCGCTCCCACCCCTCGCTCGCCGGCGAACCGATCCCCGGCAACCCGCCCCCGGCGAAGCGCTGAGCCATTGCTGACGACGTCCTCAGTCGGCACCGTCACCCTTCGACAAGCTCAGGGTGAGGGTTGCGGTATCTCAAAAAAGTTCACTTCATCCTGAGCCTGTCGAAGGATGACCGCTCTCAAGAACTCCATGCATCGTCAGGCCGCGGTAGGCGGTTTGGCCGAAACGCGACAGCACTTGGCAGTACATCGCATCCCGGCCAGTCCTAGAGTGGGCCGCAGACGCACCCGCCCCATGAGACCGGGGCGTGAGAGGGATCGGAGATGAACCGCGACCGCCTGCACTTCCTGCTGCTCAACATCGGGCACTTCCTCGACCACCTCTTCACGCTGATCTTCGCGACCGTGGCCGCGCTCGCCCTGCACCGGGAGTGGGGCATCGGCTACGCGGCGCTGCTCGCCTACGCGACGCCCGGGTTCTTTGCCTTCGGCGTCTTCGCGCTGCCGGCCGGCTGGCTCGCCGACAAGTGGAGCCGCGACGGCATGATGACGGTCTTCTTCATCGGCATCGGCCTGGCCTCAATCGTCACGGGCTTCGCCCAGACTCCGCTGCAGATCGGCGTCGGGCTTTTCGTGATCGGCATGTTCGCGGCGATCTATCACCCGGTCGGGCTTGCCATCGTCACCATGAAGTGGCGCAACACCGGCATGCGGATCGCCGCCAACGGCGTCTGGGGCAACCTGGGCGTGGCCTGCGCGGCGCTGATCACCGGCTACCTGATCGACCACGGCGGCTGGCGCCAGGCCTTCATCCTGCCCGGGCTCTTCTCCATCGCCATGGGGCTCGCCTACCTGGCCCTGCGCCGGGAGTCGATCAGCGCCGAACGGGCCGAGGCCAAGTCGGCGCGCGCCGCCGCCCCGACGGTCATGGCCGCGGACTATCGGCGGCTCCTGCTGCGGGTCACGGTCATCGTCTTCCTGACCACGGCCGTCGCCTCGGTGATCTTCCAGTCGACCACCTTCGCCCTGCCGAAGATCTTCGACGAGCGGCTCGGCGGCCTGGCGCAGCAGCTCGCCGCCTGGGTCGGCGGCGCGGAAAGCGAGGGGCTTTCCACTGGCGGCCTCGCGACCATGATCGGCTCGCTCACCTTCTTCGCCTTCGCGGTCGCCTCGATCGCCCAGATCGCGGTCGGCCTCATGCTCGACCGCTACGGGCCGCGGCGCATCTTCATGGCGGTGGCGGCGATCCAGCTGGTCTGCTTCTCGCTCATGCCGGGCCTAACCGACGAGATCGCGCTGGTGGTCGCCCTCGGCTTCATGCTGGGCGCCTTCGGCCAGATCCCGATCAACGACTACATGGTCGGCAAGATGGCGAGCGGCGCGTTCCGCGCCAGGGTCTACGGCGTGCGCTATGTGGTCGCCTTCTCGGCGCTGGCCGCCGCCCTGCCGCTGATCGCCTTCGTCTACGACACCTGGGGCTTCGACACGCTGTTCCGCATCCTGGCCGGCGCCGCCCTGGTGATCTTCTGCGCGGTCGCGATCCTGCCACGCCGCCTGCCGACCCCGGCGTCCGCGCCGGCGCCCGCGGAATGATCGCTAGAGCAGATCCGGGTTTGATGGAATCGCCACGGGCGATCCATCAACCCGGTGAATCTGCTCTAAACCTAGGATGTAGAGCGGATTCACATGTTTAGTTGGAAACCACGTAGTGGTTCCATCCAAACATGATCCGCTCTAGGCCCGCCGGGTCACCGCCGTCAGCAGCCCCGCGCCGATCAGGAAGCCGCCGCCGATCCGGTTGAGCAGGCGGAGCGTCGCCGGGCGCCGGAAGCGCGCCCGCATCTCGCCGGCCAGGACCGCCCAGATCGCCACGTTGAGCGCCGCCAGGGTCAGGAAGGTGGCCTCGAGAACGACGAACTGCGGCAAGAGCGGCGCCGCCGGGTCGACGAACTGGGGCAGGAAGGCGATGAAGAAGACGATGGACTTGGGATTGAGCGCGGTCACGACGAAGGCGTTCCAGAACATCTTCCGCCCGTCTCTGCGCTCTGGGGCCTTGGATTCGGCGCCGGTCATGGCGGCGAGGGAGGGCTCGGAGCGCCAGAGCTGGACGCCGAGCCAGACCAGGTAGGCCGCGCCGCAGAGCTTCAAGACCGTGAAGAGCTCCGCCGAGGCGGCCAGGATCGCGCCGGCGCCCAGCAGAGAGACCGTCATGGCGGTGAAGTCGCCCAGGGTGACGCCGGGCACCGTCGCCCAGGCGGTGGCGCGGCCCTGGCCCAGCGCATAGCTCACCACCACCATGACCGTCGGCCCCGGAATGGCCAGCAAGGCTGCGCTGGCCAGCGCGAAGGCGATCCAGATTTCGAACGACATGGGCAACCTCCCTTTCCCCGGACCCGGAGGGTGAGAGAAGACAGGCGCGCCGAGGCTTGGCAAGACTTTCGCGGGAGGTCGCTAGCTTCCGCCGTTCTCGATTTGGCCCTTAACCGGAACCCCGAGGCGCTTGTAGCAGAGACCAACCAGGCCGGCGCCAAGTCCGCAGCCCAAGCCCATGCCTAGCAGCGCCCCCCAGATACCCCACCCCAACTGCCCGCCCACTATGACGGGGAAGATGGCCAGCACGCTGCCCGCTGCCACGATCGCGGCAATCAGACCAAGCTGCTTGGCTGTTCTCGGAGCGGTAATACAAACCATCAGAGGTACGAGAACGATCCCGACCATTCTGGCGATCCCGCTTTCGGCCGGGTCAAAATGTCTGTCGGCTAGTTCTCCGAAGACAGCCAAGCCCGGGGCGAGGAGGACAGCCGTCAAGACGAGCCACCCGGCGGAGAGCGGTTCTCTCTTGTCGCCTTGACCTTCGGTTTCTCGTTGCGCGCTCAAATTTCGAACCTTGGGAGTACTTCTACCGAGACTAACACCGGGTGTTTGCAAGGTGCTTAAGGCCCACTCGAGCGGATCTTTGCGGCTTCTCGCCCCGGGCAAGCCATCAACCCGGGATCTGCTCTGGCGAGCCCAGTTCCTTCCTGCTACAACGTGCCGCCTCGCGCCAGGGTGGCGGCGGGGCCAAGCAGGACAAGAGCATGCGCGAAGCGACGGTCGAGCGGAACACCAAGGAGACCAGGATCAAGGCGACGGTGCGCCTGGACGGCGGCGGCGCCTACGACGTGGCGACCGGGATCGGCTTCCTCGACCATATGCTCGAGCAGCTCTCGCGCCACAGCCTGATCGACATCACCCTCCGGGCCGAGGGCGACACCCACATCGACTTCCACCACACCACCGAGGACACGGGCATCGCGCTCGGACAGGCGGTCTCGAAGGCGCTCGGCGAGCGCAAGGGGATCGCCCGCTACGGCGACGCCCTGATCCCCATGGACGAGACGCTGACGAGGGTCGCCCTCGACGCCTCGAACCGGCCCTACCTGATCTGGAAGGTCGAATTCAGCCGCGACAAGCTGGGCGAGATGGATACCGAGCTGTTCAAGGAGTGGTTCCAGGCCTTCGCCCAGCACGCCGGCCTGACGCTCCACGTCGAGAACCTCTACGGCACCAACAACCACCACATCGCCGAGTCCTGCTACAAGGGCCTGGCCCGCGCCCTGCGCAAGGCGATCGAGGCCGACCCGCGCCAGGCCGGCAGCGTCCCCTCCACCAAGGGCTCGCTGTGACCGTCGCGGTGGTGGACTACGGCTCCGGCAACCTGCGCTCGGCCGCCAAGGCCCTGGAGCGGGCCGCCGCCGAGGCCGGCATGGACCGGGAGGTCGCGGTGACCGCCGAGCCGGACACCGTCGCCCGCGCCGACCACGTGGTCCTGCCCGGGGTCGGCGCTTTCGCCGACTGCCGCCGGGGCCTCGACTCGCTGACCGGCATGGCCGAGGCCCTGGAGGAGAGCGCGCGCCACAGGGGCCGGCCCTTTCTCGGCATCTGCGTCGGCATGCAGCTCATGGCGAGCCGTGGCCTCGAGCACGGGGAGCACGGGGGCCTCGACTGGATCCCCGGCGAGGTGGTCGCCCTGGCGCCCTCCGACGGGACCTACAAGGTGCCCCACATGGGCTGGAACGAGCTCGCCTTCGACCGGCCGGGCCACCCGGTCCTGGCCGGCCTCTCGGAGGGCGACCACGCCTACTTCGTGCATAGCTACCACTTCGCGACCGCCGACACCGGCGACCTCCTGGCCCACACCGACTACGGCGGCGCGGTGACCGCGGCGGTCGGGCGGGACAACCTGGTCGGCACCCAGTTCCATCCGGAGAAGAGCCAGGCCACGGGCCTCCGGCTGCTCGCCAACTTCCTGGCCTGGAGGCCGTGATGTCCGCCACCGGCCAAGCCGCGCCCGACACCCTGGTCGAGCGGATCACCGCCTTCGACGCCGGCGACCTGCACGACCTCTGCGACGCGGCCGACGCGGCGATCCTCGACGGCGGCGGCTTCGGCTGGCTGACACCGCCGCCGCGCCACGTCATGGAGACCTACTGGAAGGGCGTCCTGCTGGTGCCCGAGCGCGAGCTCCACGTCGCCCGGCTCGACGGCACCATCGCCGGCTCGGCCCAGCTGCTGCGCCCGCCCAAGAACAACGAGGCGCAGTCGCGGATCGGCCAGCTCACCACCTTCTTCCTGGCGCCCTGGGCGCGCGGCCACGGCCTGGCCCAGCGCTTGGTCGAGGCGGTCGAGGCGACCGCGCGCGAGACCGGGTTCCGGGTCATCAACCTCGATGTGCGCGAGACCCAGGAACGGGCGATCCAGATCTACGAGGGTCTGGGCTACCAGCGCTGGGGCGTCCACGAGCACTACGCCTGGGTCGACGGGCGCTGGGTGACCGGCCTGTTCTACACCAAGGACCTGGAACCGGGCGCCGCCACGGCATGATTCTCTACCCGGCGATCGACCTGAAGGAGGGCGCGGCGGTCCGCCTGCTGCGCGGCGAGATGGCCAGCGCCACGGTGTTCAACCCGGACCCCGCGGCCCAGGCGGCGGCCTTCGCCGAGGCCGGCTTCGAATGGCTCCACCTGGTCGATCTCGACGGCGCCTTCGCGGCCAAGCCGGTCAACCGCGCGGCGGTCGAGGCGATCCTCGCCGCGGTCGAGCTCCCCGTGCAGCTCGGCGGCGGCATCCGCGACATGGCGACGGTCGAGGGCTGGCTGGCTGCCGGCGTCAGCCGGGTCATCCTCGGCACCGCCGCGGTCAAGGATCCCGCGCTGGTGCGCGAGGCGTGCCGGCGCTTCCCCGGCCGGGTCGCGGTCGGCATCGATGCCCGCGACGGCCGGGTCGCGGTCGAGGGCTGGGCCGAGGATAGCGACCTGGAGGCCGAGGCCCTGG
Organism: Kiloniellales bacterium; assembly: GCA_030064845.1. Classification (NCBI taxonomy): domain Bacteria; kingdom Pseudomonadati; phylum Pseudomonadota; class Alphaproteobacteria; order Rhodospirillales; species Kiloniellales bacterium. The sequence continues at coordinate 3,265 of JASJEC010000097.1, read as the reverse complement.
CCCGGCGCTTCGAGGACGCCGGCGTGGCGGCCCTGATCCACACCGACATCGAGCGGGACGGCGCGCTCCAGGGGGTCAACGTCGAGGCCACGGCGCGCCTCGCCGACGCCGTCGGCCTGCCGGTGATCGCCTCGGGGGGCGTGGCGTCCCTGGACGACCTGGCCGCCCTGCTCGCGGTCGAGCAGCGGGGCGTGGTCGGCGCGATCTGCGGCCGGGCGCTCTACGACGGCCGGATCGACCCCGCGAGCGCGCTGGCGCTGGTCGCCGGGGCCCGGGATACCGGCGGGAAGGCCGCGGGGCCATGCTGAAGGCGCGCATCATCCCCTGTCTCGACGTCAAGGACGGCCGGGTGGTCAAGGGCGTCAACTTCGTCGACCTGCGCGACGCGGGCGACCCGGTGGAGCAGGCCCGGCTCTACGACGCGGCCGGGGCGGACGAGCTCTGCTTCCTCGACATCACGGCGAGCCACGAGCGGCGCGACATCCTGCTCGACGTCGTGAAGCAGACCGCCGAGGCCTGCTTCATGCCACTGACGGTGGGCGGAGGGGTGCGCACGAGCGAGGACATCCGCCGGCTGCTGCTGGCCGGCGCCGACAAGGTCTCGATCAACACCGCCGCGGTCGCCAACCCGGACTTCGTGCGCGAGGCGGCGGAGAAGTTCGGCAGCCAGTGCATCGTGGTCGCGGTCGACGGCAAGAGCGTGGCGCCCGGCAAGTTCGAGGTCTTCACCCACGGCGGGCGCCGGCCCACGGGGCTCGACGCGGTCGAATGGTCGGCCCGCCTCTGCGAACTGGGCGCCGGCGAGATCCTGCTGACCTCGATGGACCGCGACGGCACCAAGCAGGGCTACGACCTGCCCCTGACCCGCGCCGTCGCCGACGCCGTGCCGGTCCCGGTGATCGCCTCGGGCGGCGTCGGCACGCTCGACCACCTGGTCGAGGGGGTGCGCGAGGGCCACGCCTCGGCCCTGCTGGCGGCCTCGATCTTCCATTTCGGCACCTATTCCATCGCCGAGGCCAAGCGCCACCTGGCCGCGGCCGGCGTGCCGGTGCGGCCCGTGCAATGATACCGAGAGGGCTCTGACGCATGAGCAAGTCGAAGAAGAAGAACAACAAGCTGAAGGGCGACTGCCTGGACCAGCTCTACGAGGTGATCGTCAGCCGGGTCGAGGCCGATCCGGAGTCCTCCTACACCGCCAAGCTGATCAAGAAGGGGGTCCAGGGGATCTCCAAGAAGGTCGGCGAGGAGGCGGTCGAGGCCGTGATCGAGGGCGTCGCCGGGTCGAAAGAGAGGCTTGCCGAGGAGAGCGGCGATCTGCTCTATCATCTCATGGTGCTGTGGGCGGCGCGCGGGCTGCAGCCGAGCGAGGTCTGGCAGGTGATGGCCGCGCGGCGCGGCATCTCGGGCCTGGTCGAGAAGGCCAGCCGCTAGAGCAGGTTGCTGAAAAAGTGCGAACCCGGCACCATCACCCTTCGACAGGAGTGCGGAGCACTTGCGCTGCGCGTGGGTGAGGGCGCGATGTCTCCATCATCGTAACCCTCATCCTGAGCCTGTCGAAGGATGACCGTGATCAAGGAATCCGACGGCCGGGAGGGGAGCATGGCTTACGACGAGAACAACATCTTCGCCCGCATCCTGCGCGGCGAGATTCCCTGCGACAAGGTCTTCGAGAACGACCACGTGCTGGCGTTCCGGGACATCAACCCCCAGACGCCGGCCCATGTCCTGGTCATCCCCAAGGGCGCCTACGTCTCCTCCGACGACTTCGCCGAGAAGGCCTCGGACGCCGAGATCGGCGCTTTCTTCCGCGCCGTCGGTCAGATCGCCCGTGATCTCGGCCTGGTCGCGCCCGGCTATCGGATCCTGGCCAACCACGGCCGCGACGCTCACCAGGAAGTACCCCACTTCCACCTGCACATCTTCGGCGGCAAGGACCTTGGCCGGATGATCAAGCCGGTCGACAAGTAGCCCTCTCGCCTATCCAAGGTAGAAACTCCGGCTCGGCCGATCGACGCGGCCGGGCGCGTCCCAGTGCGCCCGCGTTAAGGTTAACCCTTGATTCTGCCGACGATTTTCCAGTTTGGCCGGCCGATTTAATTCTATCTTAGGGGTCGTGGTTCATGACAATAGGCGGGAATCGCCCGCCCCGCCGGACGGTCCCCCACGTTCCTCGGCAGCGAAGAGAGTTAACAATGAGGACCATGGCTCTGTCTTTCTGCGCCGCGGCGGCCTGCCTGTTCATGGCCTCCGCAGCCGGCGCGGTCGGCCCCCACGAACAGCCGATCCGCCAGTTCGCCAAGACCACCGTCGCCGCCTGGATCAGCGACCCCAGCGTCATCAAGGCGATCAAGAGTCAGAACAAGCGGCACGCCAAGATCAAGCAGGCCAAGATCTCGGCCCTGGACAAGCAGTGGCGCGCCGAGACGTCCCGCTCGGAGCGGCCGCTGATCGACCAGGTGCTGGCCAACAGCCTGTCGCGCTTCCTGGCCAAGGCCAAGAGCGAGCAGCACGGCGTCGTCACCGAGGTCTTCATCATGGACAACAAGGGCCTGAACGTCGGCCAGAGCGACGTCACCTCGGACTACTGGCAGGGCGACGAGGCCAAGTGGAAGCAGACCTACCTGGTCGGGCCGAACGCCATGCTGATCGACGAGATCGAGTTCGACGAATCGACCCAGACCTTCCAGACCCAGGTCAGCATGTCGATCACCGATCAGAACGGCGCGGTAATCGGCGCGATCACCGTCGGCATCGACGTCGAGGCGATCGTCTGGGCGAGCCTCTAGGGGGACCGCGAAGGAAAAAAGGACAAGAACAATGGGCAAGAAAGCAAGCAAAGCGAAGATCCAGATCGCCGGCCTGTTATCCGCTGTCATCCTCGTTCTGGCCGTGTCCCCCGCCGAGGCGAACAAGCAGAACAACCGCTCCTTCACCATGGCCGAGCGCCAGCTGCTGCTCCTCGAGCGGATGACCAACAGCGCCCTGCTCGCGGCGCTCGGCATCGACGCGGCCCCGCGGCTGGGCTCGATCCACTGGTCGCGCTTCCGCTTCGACACCATGCAGAAGGAGCTGCGCCAGGGGAATCCGGGCATCGGCCTGGTGCCGACCACCAAGCCCGAGCTGGTCCAGGCGCTCGACCGGGTCGACGCTTTGTGGCGGCGCTACGACTCCCTCTTCGTCGAGGTCGCCAAGTCCAAGAAGATCTCCCGCGAGCAGATGACGGCGCTGACCGCGAGCCACGCCGAGACGCTCGAGGCCCTGGCCG
>JASJEC010000096.1 GCA_030064845.1 Kiloniellales bacterium | reverse complement strand
TTGGTACCACGCGCTGGTCGACCGCCCGCCGCCGCTGGAAGGGGGCATGATCCGCGCGCCCGACGGGCCTGGTCTCGGCCTTGCGCTGAGCGACGAACTCCTCGCCGGGCCGGACATATCACGGCGCGCGAGTTTCGGTTAGACCGACCCACGCAGGAAGCGGTCCGCAAGAAAAGGCGATCTGGTGTCCGATTATCTGAATCGTCCAGTATCTATCCAATCAGAGTTGAACACCGTCCAGAAATCCCGGGCCAGGCCCTGCTCGATGTACTTGTATGGCAGGAAGCCGTAGCCCCCATCGCCCCAACCTGTACCCCAGGAATTCTTGAATTTGATTGCACCTTTGCAGTCGCCGATCCGCCAATCATCGTCATAGCCCACAGCAAGCACTGCATGCCCGCCGGTGAGTTTGTCGCGGTTCGTGGGATAGGGCACGTCCGCGTCACCGCTGATCGAACTGTAGACCGAGAAGCCGAACATCACGGTGAACCGAGCGCGCAGGGCGTGCTTGACATTCAGAAGGATCGCGGCGCCGTCCCTGCCCGGCGGATCGAGACGCGTGTAGTCCAAGGCCTTGTAGTTTCCCGCGAAGGCGTAGAGAAAAGCATCGGGCTCCTCTTCGAAGCGCGCAATGTCGTAGGGAAAGAAGGTCTCGGGCGGCATCCCGAAGGTGGCGATCGCTTGCATGGCCGAACGCAGGTAAGCCCCCGTGTCGCCCGTCCAGCCCAGCAGCTTGCGCGTCACTTTGTAGACGAAGAGACGCGACCCATCGACATGGGTTTGCTGCGCGCGCCGCATCATGTACTCGAGCATGCCAACCGCCGCCTGGGCCGTACAGGAACCGAGACTTTCCTGATCCTCAACCGGTGAGCAATTCTTCGAATTGTCCCATTCGCTATCCAGCTGAAAGTCCGTGCGCAGCACCTTTGAGTTCTTTCGCTTGAGCCGCTCAACCAACCTCGGTGTATCCAACGTGAGATCGCGAATGTCCGGAAGGTCAGGGGTCCATCCCATATAGACCGCAGGACGCCCGCCAACGGTTCGTGGACCACCGCCCACGGCGCGGGGAACAATCGGACCACCGCTTGCCCGGGGTACGATGGGCCCGCCGGTCGCACGGGCTACGATCGGCCCGCCTGTTGCCTTTGCAGGTGAATCCTTTTTCTTACCGCTGCCATCTTTCTTCGCCATAATTCTTCTCCTTCTATCAATAAAATCATGGTGTTGTACGTTGCTCTATTGCTTCCCCTTTCAGCTCGAAATAGCCGGCGACCACACCCTCAGTCGTGAATGAATCCTCGTCGAGGCCACGAAGCCAGGCCATGTCCTGTGGTTCATCGGGACGCATCAGCGGAAGGTTGAGGATCAAGTCATTCAAGGTGACCAGGAGTCCGGTGTTCCTGGCGATAGCGTTTCGATAGGCCTGGCTGCGATCCCGTTCCGGGAGATTGGGATCGAGCCCGGTCAAGGGATCGATTTGGCCTGTCCAAAGCGCCGGATAGCTGGTCTGGGTGCGCAAGCCCGGTTGCTTGGCGACCCGAGACGAGATCAAGCGAGATGCTCGCTGCTGCTCGAGTCGGGATTGAACCGCCGACGCGAGCGCTTCGACCTTTTGACCGATATCAGCCACGTTTCCCGCGTTCGCCGGATCGTCGAGCAGCGAGGCCAGTTGCGCGGCATCACGCTGCGAAGCCGCGCGCATCTGAGCGTTGTCGATTCCCGCCGGCAGACCGCTCAGGATCGTCAGGACGGTATAGGTCTGGTCGATGTACCGCTGCCGAATCCCCGTGGCGAGGCCAAAGTCGACTCCTTTGTTGGGGCCAGCACGCGGCCGTACCTTGGCGAAATTTTTCTTTTTGCCTTCGTCATCGGCGATGCCCGCGGTCACTTGGTAGAGGTATCCGCCCTGATACCGCCGGACCTCGCGCGCGCTATAGAGTTTTCCATCGGCACCTAGATAAGGCGTGATGAAACCTTCCTGCGCGTGATCCCAGTCGACATAGGATGCGAGCGCTTCCTCTTTACCCAGGAAGCGCTCTCTCAGCTCACGCTTGATGATTAGATAGGATCCGGTGCGCAAGGAACTGAGCAGGGTGATCTTCTGCGAATGCCTTTGGGACGGTTCGCCCTGCTCGCGAAGGTTTTCGTCCACACTTGAGGCCGTGCCGATCTGATCGACGGGGTGCAAGGTCAGGTCGAAACGGAGCTCGAAGTCGTCCTTGTTCAAAGCATTCAGAGTCTCGGCAATTTGAACACCGATGGCGATCGCGGGCGCGGCCTGCGGCTGGGCTGCCTGCGCCGCACTGCCCGCCGCCGAGATGATCTGCGATGCAAGCTCCTTGTCCTCCTTGTCCAACTCGACGATGAAGAACTTGATGCGAATGGGCAGTCCCTTGTAGGGAGTGGGGCCGTAGATGATCCGGTCGGCCAAGCCCAGGTTCACCCCGGGCGGCTGATCACGTTCGTTGAAGAGTACCTTGGTGAAGGCTGTTCCCGGGTCGTCGTTTCCGTCGTCATAGACCACGGTGTAGACCAGAATGTGCGGGTTCCCGATTTCCTTGACGTACTTCAGGAAGACGTTGTTTACGACAATCGAGATCATTTCCCCTTTGTGGGGAACGATGCCGACCGCATTATCCGTTGTCTTGATCGACACGTCCCGGTCGACGATCTCACCAGAAAACGGCTTGACGCCATAAACCAGCGGTTCGCCAGTAATGAGAGGTTGGGTCGGGTCACATCCCGAAAGCAGCGCTACAAGAAGTATGACTTGAACTGAATTTCTTCCGAACATAAGCGAACCCCCACAATAAAGACATCCAGGCTTTTTTGTTACGAATGTCTCGTGTCTAAACACGAATTTCTATCACTAATTGCAGCATAGTCGTTAGTAGGCGGCTTGGCTAGATCAAAAGGCCTTGACGCAGAGCGAAGCCAGAGACGCTCATCTCGCGGCTCGCGAAAGTGATATGATTTGCTAGAGTTCAAAGTCCAAACCCGCGTCGCAAGTTACTGCCGCACAACGCGCCGACACGGAGGCAATCAATGGAGTCCTCATGAAACTCTCCCGCATGATCCAAGCGGTCGATCTCCATGCCTGCGGCGAGCACGGGCGGGTGATCACGGGCGGCGTGCTCGACGTCCCCGGCGCTACCATGTTCGAAAAAATGCGCTACCTCGAGACCGAGGCCGACGGTCTGCGCAAGCTGATGCTGCGCGAGCCGCGCGGCTACCCGGCGGCGAACTGCAACCTGATCCTGCCGCCGACCCGGCCCGAGGCCGACGCCGGCTTCGTCATCATGGAGCAGGTCGAATACCCGCCCATGTCGGGAAGCAATACGATCTGCACGGTCACCGCCCTGATCGAGACCGGCATGGTGGCCGCCGAGGAGCCCGTGACCAAACTGACCCTGGAGACGCCGGCCGGCCTGATCGAGGTCGAGGCCGAGGTGCGCGACGGTAAGGTCGGGCAGGTCACCTTCGAGAACGTCCCGGCCTTTGCGGTCCATCTCGACCGCACCATTGAAGTGCCCCATCTCGGGGCGGTCACGGTCGACGTCGCCTGGGGCGGCATGTTCTACGCCATCGTCGAGGCCGAGGCGCTCGGGCTCACCGTCGCGCCGGAGAACGGCGGCGAGATCGTGCGCCTGGGCGAGATGGTCAAGACCGCGGCGCGGGAGCAGCTGCCGGTGACGCATCCGGAGAACCCGGGCATCGAGGGCATCACCATCATCGTCGTCTCCGGCCCGCCGACCGCGCCGGGCGCGAGCGCCAAGAACGCCGTGGTGGTCTCCAGCGGCGAACTGGACTGGGACCGGCCGGCGACCTGGACCGGCGCGATCGACCGCTCGCCCTGCGGCACCGGCACCTGCGCCAAGATGGCCGTGCTGCACGCCAAGGGCCGGCTCGGCCTGAACCAGGATTTCCACCACGAGGGAATCCTCGGCACGACGTTCACCGGGCGCCTGATCCGCGAGACCAGGGTCGGCGATTATCCGGCGGTGGTGCCGACCCTCAGCGGCCGGGCCTGGATCACCGGCTTCGCGAGCTACGTGGTCGACCCGGAGGACCCCTTCCCCGAGGGCTTCACGGTCGGCGACATCTGGGGCGGCGCCTCGTCTTGATCGGCCTTCGGGGGCAAGGGGGAAAGAAGCGATGAGCGACCAGCAGGTGGCCGTGGTGACCGGCGGTTCCAGCGGATTGGGCGCCATGATGGTGGCGCACCTCGCCGGCCGGGGCTACGGCGTGGTGATGAACTTCCGCAGCGAGGCGAAGGCCGAGGCGCTTCTCGCCGATCTCGCGAACAAGGGACTCTCCGAACAGGTCTTGAGCTTCAAGGCCGACGTCAGGAAGCGCGAAGACGTGTCCCGGATGTTCGATGAAGCCCTCTCGGTCTTCGGCAAGGTCGATGTGCTGATCAATTCCGCCGGGGTGAACCGCGACGCCTCCTTCCTGGAGATCACGGACGCGATGTGGGACGAGGTTGTCGCCTCTCATCTGAAGGGCAGCTTCATCTGCTGCCAAGAGTATCTCATCCGCAATCCCGACCGGCCGGGCCACATCATCAACCTGGGCGCCTCCTGCGGCTTCCAGGGACGAACCAACGGCGCCAACTTCTGCAGTGCCAAGGGCGGCGTGCTCGCCTTTACCAAGTGCCTCGCCCTGGAACTCGCGCCGCGGATCCAGGTCAACTGCCTGATCCCCGGATCCTTCGACACGCCGGATGTCCGGGAGCGCTATGCCATCCACACCCCGGAGGGCCGGCAGCGGGTGATCGACCGGATCCCGGCCGGGCGCATCGGCGAGCCCGAAGACATCACCCGGATGCTCGATGCGATCCTCGCGTCGCGCTACACCACCGGGGCCAACTTCTTCGTCAACGGCGGAAGCTTCATGCAGTGAGCAGCAAAGGGGAACCATGAAGATCGCGAGCATCGAGACCTTTTCAACCGAGTTCGTCTGCATGGTGCGGGTCCGCACCGACGAGGGTGGCGAGGGCTGGGGCCAGGTCGCGCCCTACAACGCGGACATCACGGCGCAGGTGCTGCACCGCCAGGTCGCGCCCTACGCGCTCGGCGCGGACGCGCTCGACATCGACCGCCTGATGGACCTGATCCCCGAGCGCGAGCACAAGTTCCCCGGCTCCTACCTGCGCCGCGCCATGGGCGGCCTCGACACGGCGCTCTGGGATCTGCGCGGCAAGCGCGAGGGCAAGAGCGTCTGCGAACTGCTCGGCGGCACCCCGCGCCCGATTCGGGTCTACGGCTCCAGCATGAAGCGCGACATCACGCCGGAGGACGAGGCCGAGCGGTTCGTACGGCTGCGCGGCGAGCAGGGCTACGATGCCTTCAAGTTCCGCATCGGCGAGGAGTGCGGCCGCGACGTCGACGCCTGGCCCGGCCGCACCGAGGCGATCGTCGAGGAGGTCAGCCGACGGCTGCGCGGCGAAGCCGACCTGCTGGTCGACGCCAACAGCGGCTTCAGCCCGGCCCGCGCGATCGAGGTCGGCCGCCTGCTCGAGGACCACGGTATCTGCCACTACGAGGAGCCCTGCCCCTACTGGGAGCTGGGGTGGACCAAGGAGGTGGCCGATGCGCTCGACGTCGACGTCACCGGCGGTGAGCAGGACTGCGACCTGACGATCTGGCGGCGCATGATCGACATGCCGGCGGTCGACGTGGTGCAGCCCGACATCTGCTACCTGGGCGGCCTGACGCGCACCCTGCGGGTCGCCGAGATGGCCCGCGCCGCCGGGCTGCCCTGCACGCCCCACGCCGCCAACCTCTCGCTGGTCACGGTCTTCACGCTGCACATGATGGGCGCGATCGAAGGGGCTGGCCCCTATGTGGAATTCACCATCGAGGGGCCCGACTACTATCCCTGGCAGGACGGCCTCTTCGACCCGGCCCTGGTCGCCAGGGACGGCAAGGTCCAGATCCCCGACGCGCCGGGCTGGGGCGTCGAGATCAGCCAGGACTGGCTCGACCGCGCCGCCTACCAGACGAGCGAAACCGGCTGAACCGCCGGGCTGGGGCAAAGTTGTGTCCAGCGTAACAATGCAACGGATGGTTATATTCGGGGCCGCCGCTTTGAGCTAGGCTCGCCGCAAAGGCTTATTGAGGTCGGGCCGGCCGCTAATCTCGGGTCGGAACCCGGCCGCTGAATTTTCAGAACGGATTCTTTCGAGGGGACTTCCATGATGAGAGCCTTCACGTGCGCTGCGCTGACCGGGCTCGCGGCCCTGACCGCCTGTTCTACCGCACCGGCCCAGACCAGCCTGCTGGACACGACCACGAAGGAAATGCATGGCGTGGTGGTCGAGGTGCAGGGCTGCGCGATCTCGGACACACGGGTCGCCACCTGCAGCTTCACCGCGACCAGCCGGTTCCAGGACCGCCAGGTAACGGTCCTCGGCGCCCACTATACGCGGCTACAGGACGACACCGGCGTTTCCTACAACACGGCGGCCGCCTTCGGGCCCGACGCCGGGGACCGCACGCAACGTTCGGCCACGCTGATCGCCGATACCCCCTATCCCTTCAAGGTGCGGGCCGAGAACCTCTCGACCCAGGCGACAAAGATCCGCGCGATCACCATCGACCGCATGGACATCAAGGGCCCCGGCGGCATCGCCTACGCGAAAATGATCTTCGCCCGTCCGCCCATGATCGTGGCCGCCAAGGGCAGCGCTCCCGCCCAGGCCGCCGCGCAGCCGGTCCCGACGAACGCGGTCGAGTGGGAGCTTGTCGGCTTCTGGGACTACGACGCCGTCGACGGCCAGCAGCTGCCTTACGGTCTGGTGCTGCGGGAAGCACCGGGGTCGCGCGGCCCCTTCTCGTGGGAACGGCGACTCGAGCTGATCAGGCATGAACAGCTCAGGCCAAGGGCCCGGCAACTCTGGCCCGTGCAGATCAGCCGAACGCAGAGGAAGGTCTGCATCGGCGCGCCCTACCCGACCTACACCGGCTACGTCGACCTACCCGGCACGGAATACGACGGCGAATACCTCTTCGCGTCGTGCAAAGGCGGCGGCTGAAGAATCTACTGCGGCGCCTCGGCGGTGGACACGGAGGTTTCCGTGAGGAGCCGCTTTTCCAGAGCCGCGGTCAGCGCCGATACGTCGCCCTTGCGCTTGAGGAACGAGCCGTACTCCGCGCGCAGGGTGAGCGCCATGCTGACCCCCTCGGTCGCGACGTCGATGATCCGATAGCCCTGATCGCGGCGCTTGAGGCGCCAATCGATCGCGAAGGGCTCGCCCTGGGGCTGCAGCATGCGCGACTTGACGATGATCGCCTTGCCGCTCTTGCCGGCAGGCTCGCTGCCGTCGACCACCAGGCTCTCGCCCGAGTAGTTCTTGAGCAGGGTCAGCAGGTTGTAGGCGAGGCTCGCCTCCAGCGCCCGGATAAAGCCCTCGCGGTCGGTCTCGTCGGCCTTGCGCCAGTAGCGCCCCAGCACGAAGCGGGACACCGTGGGAATGTCGACGTGCTCGCGCAGCAGGAGCTTGATGCGCCGGCTGCGCTCGTCGTCCGGCAGCTCCGGTTCGATCACTTCCACCAGGGAGCGATCCGCGAAGCTCTTGATGAAGCTCTCCGCCTCGTCGGCGAGGGCGGCTCTGCCCGGCACCAAGGAGGCCGCGGCCAGCGCCACGACCAGCAGAAATCCGCCGAAATTCCGGTTAAGACCCGTCATTACCTACCCCGTCCCGTTCACACCAGGGAGGGCGTTCCCGCTCTCTGAACCGGGCCATAAGCGCCCGGTTGGCCATTCCGGCCCGGAGCTTTCCCCAACGCGCCCTCGACGGCCCTAAGTTGCATGTTTCGCTCCGTTAACGCTACTCAAAAATTACCTATGGGAGAGCGCCACTGTCCGATAGCAGATCGCGGTCAAACGGAACCGCCTGAGGCGATCCATTTACCGCGTGAAACTGCTCTAGACTCATGAGGTAGAGCGCTCTCCGGCCTTCATGTCCGGGGTTAAAGCGGTCATACTCGGCGCCCAACAGACGCGCGAGACCACCATGTCCGGTCCTCTCGAGGGTGTGCGCATCCTCGATCTCACTTCGATGATCTCCGGCCCGACGGCGACCCTGCTCCTGGCTGATCAGGGCGCAGACGTCATCAAGGTCGAGAACCCCCGCGGCGGCGACCACACCCGCCAGGTCTCGACCCGGCGCAACGGCATGACCGCCTCCTTCGTCAACAACAACCGGAACAAGCGCTCGATCACCCTCGACCTCAAGCAGCCGCGCGGGGTGGACCTGGCGAAGCGCCTGGCCGAGAGATCGGACGTGCTGGTGCAGAACTTCCGGCCCGGGGTGGCGGAGCGCATGGGGCTCGGCGAGGCGGCGATCCGCGCGGTCGCGCCGGACATCGTCTACGCCTCGATCAGCGGCTTCGGCGAGACCGGCCCCTTCGCCCAGAAGCCGACCTACGACCCGCTGGTCCAGGCGCTCTCCGGCCTGACCACGGTCCAGGCCGGCTCCGACGAGGAGCGCCCGCGCCTGGTCCGGACCATCCTGCCCGACAAGCTGGCCGGATTCGCGGCGGCCCAGGCGATCACAGCGGCGCTGCTGGCGCGCGCCCGCACCGGCGAGGGCCAGCACATCAGCCTCTCCATGCTCGACGCCGTCGTCGCGTTTCTCTGGGGCTCGGACATGGGCGGCCACACCTTCGTCGGCGACGAGTTCGAGACCGAGACGGCGCAGAGCTTCATCGACCTGATCTACGAGACCGCGGACGGCTACATCAGCGTCGCGGTGCAGTCCGACAAGGAATGGGCCGCCCTCTGCCGGGCCTTCGACAAGCCTGAGTGGCTGGAGGATCCCCGCTTCGCCACCACGGCCCTGCGGCAGGAGAACATCGACGACCGCCTGGCGCTCACCCAGGAGGTGCTCCGGAGCGGGACCTCGGCCGCCTGGCTCGAGCGCCTGGAGGCCGAAGACGTGCCCTGCGCGCCGGTCCTGCGCCGGCGCGACATGATCCGCCATCCCCAGCTCCAAGCCAACGAGACGCTGGTGGAGAGCGAGCACCCGGTCGCCGGCACGCTGCGCCAGGCCCGGCCCGCGCCACGCTTCTCCAAGACGCCGACGGCGCTGCGCCACCCGGCACCCAATCTGGGCCAGCACAGCGCCGAGATCCTGCGCGAGCTCGGCCTCGGCGACGACGAGATCGCCACGCTCGCCGCGGCCGGAATCACGACACTGGAAGACAACCCATGAGCCAGCCGCTCGACTTCTACTACTGGCCGACGCCCAACGGCTGGAAGATCTCCATAATGCTCGAGGAATGCGCCCTGCCCTACCGCATGATCCCGCTCGACATCGGCAAGGGCGACCAGTTCGCGCCGGAATTCCTGGCGATCAGCCCGAACCACCGCATGCCGGCGATCGTCGACCACGACGTCGAGGGCGAAGCGGTCCCGGTCTTCGAGTCGGGCGCGATCCTGCTTTATCTCGCGGAGAAGACGGGGCGCTTCATGGCGCGCGACCCCCTCGGCCGCAAGGAGACCCTCGAGTGGCTGTTCTGGCAGGTCGGCAATCTCGGGCCCATGGCCGGCCAGTACAGCCACTTCTACAACTACGCCCCGGAGGGCGAGAAGGACGGCTACGCCCTGCAGCGCTATACCGACGAGTACAACCGCTGTCTCACCATTCTGGAGAACCGCCTGAGAAGTCGCGAATTCATCGTCGGCGAGGCCTACTCGATCGCCGACATGATCTCCTGGCCCTGGGTGCTGATCGTCAAGGCGGTCGGTCTCTCGCTCGACGACTTCCCCAACGTGTCGCGCTGGCGCAACGCCATCAAACAGCGGCCGGCGGTCCAGCGCGGAGTCGATCTCGGCAAGGAGTACCGGCGCAGCGAGCCGCCGGACGACTCCGAGCGCCGGATCCTGTTCAATCAGCCCGCGCCCTAACCCTGGCGACGATCGAGCTAGGCTGTTTGCGTTAATCAATTCTAAAGGCGCGGAAAGGATGCTCTCCGAGAGCCCTTCCCCAGAGCCAGCATGCACGAGGCGAACAATGGCGCTTGCCCGCGCGGGTTCGGCGTCCGAACTCGCGGAGATCGAAGCGGCGATCGACGAACTCCTTGAAGGAGGAACGTCGCGCGCCGAGGCCCGGGGCGACGCGATCGGCGAGAAGCTGATCCGCCTGGCGGGCCTCCAGGCGGAGCGCGGCGAGGCCGATCTCCGCCGCTGGGTCTCCATGTCCATCACGGCGAACAACGGCGTCCGGAAGGTCGCCGAGATGACCCGGAGCGTGCGCGAATCCCACGCCCATACCCAGGCGATCGCGGCGGCCGTCGATCAGATGTCGGCCACCGTTCAGGAGATCGCCGCCAACTCCCAGGCGGCCGCCGGCGAAGCGCGCGCAGCCGCGGCGGGAACGCAGGCGGGGCACTCGGCCACGGTCGACGCGGTCGCCGAGATGGAGCGGATCGCCGGGTCGGCCCAGGAGGCGGTCGCCAAGGTCGAGACCCTGGAGCAGGCCTCGGTTCGCATCGGCGAGATCGTCCAGAACATCGAGGCGATCGCCAAGCAGACCAACCTGCTCGCCCTGAACGCCACCATCGAGGCGGCGCGGGCCGGCGAGGCCGGCAAGGGCTTCGCCGTGGTCGCGGGCGAGGTCAAGAACCTGGCCAGCCAGACGGCCGCGGCCACCGACGACATTCGCGCGCGCATCTCAGCGCTGCGCGACGACATGTCGGGCATCACCGAGGCCATGCGCGAGAGCGCGACCAGGGTCGAAAAGGGCCGCGCGGCAATCCAGAAGACGGACACCCAGATCGGTCAGCTGGCCGAGCAGATCGAGACGGTCACCGTGCGGATGGACGAGATCGCCGGAATCCTGCACCAGCAGGAGGCGGCGTCGCGCGAGATCGCCGAGGGGGCCGGCGTCATCTCCCGGATGGGCGAGCACAACGTCCGCTCGATCGATGCCGTGATCGAGACCCTGGAGCAGAGCGAGGCGCCGATCGTCGCAGGCATCGACGAGCTGGTGCAAATGGCGATTCCCAAGGCGACGATTCACGCCGCCAAGTCCGACCATCTCATCTGGATGCGCAAGCTGGCGCAGATGCTGGCCGGACGTGCACGCCTCAATCCCGACGAACTGGCCGACCATCACAGCTGCCGGCTCGGCAAGTGGTACGACGCCCAGACCGACCCGCGCCTGTTGAACCACTCGGCCTGGCAGGCCCTCAGCGAACCCCACGCCCGGGTGCATAAGGCGGGGATCGCCGCCGCCCGCGCCTACGAAGCGGGGGACCTGGAAGCGGCCATCGCCAATGTCCACGAGGCGGGCGAGGCCTCCGACGAAGTCATGAAACTGCTCAATCAGCTGAGCGACGACTGACCTGTTCGGGCGGCTACGTCGCACAAAAGCGGCGGCTTCCCGGCCTGCCCTGGCCTTTCCGTCAGCCGCCCAGGACGAAGCGCGCCAGCGGTTCGAAGGGCTCGGCGGTGCCGGCTTGGCGGAACAGGGTGACGGCGTCGATCACCAGCGGCTCCGCCTCGAGTTGCACGACGGCGGACTCCAGCGCGGCCTCCACGGCGGCCAGGGCCTGGGCATCGAGCCGCTCGGTCAGGGTCATGTGGAAGCGGAACTCCTCGGCGACGTAGGGGTAGCCCCAGCGCAGGAGATAGCCGTCCTGCCTGGTGGTGAGACCGGCGGCCCGGCGGCGCGCCAGCTCCTCGGGCGTCGCCTCGGCGCGGAAGCGGTCGAAGGTCTCGACGCAGGCCTGGGCCAGCGCCGAGACCTCGGGCGCCGGCGCCCGCGGCATCAGGGCGAGGAAGCCGCCCAGGCGCCGCAGCGCGAGCGGCGGCGCCGACGGTCTTGCCCGGCCGCTCGCGAAAGCGGCGAGCGAGTCCCGCAGGTCGTCGAGACAGTCTTTTTCGGCCAGGCGAAAAGGCGCCTTCAGCGTGGCGTGGAAGCCGTAGCGCCGGGGCGCCTCGGTGATCCGCGCGCGATAGGCCGGCTCCAGCGGCGCCCAGCGTTCGGCGGCGTCGAACCAGCGCGCGCCGAAACGGTCGAGGGCCTTGCCTGGCTCCGGTGCGAAGTAGAGGGCGTAGCGCGGGGTCACGTCAGCATGGCAGCGGGCGGCGCGACGTCTGCAAGTAGGCCCTGAAGTGATGGCGCCGACCAGCTTCGCGGGCCAAGACTGCGCAAATCTGCTCGACCGGTTCCTCCATCGCGCTTTCCCTTCGTCTCAGGCTATTCGGTTTCCTTCCCGCCACACGCTGCGGACCACGGGGGTGCCGTCGTGGAGAGCAGCGCGC